>CAZGYS010000532.1:0-4963 GCA_964530305.1 uncultured Leptospiraceae bacterium | reverse complement strand
AGCCCCTGCCCACGGCCCGGGAACTCAAATGCTTGATCTGGCTGGACGAACTGGAAAAGATCCGCTGCGGCATGCGCCATGAAATCGCCGACGCGGAAACGGGAGAAGTTCTGCACACGGCCCGGGAAGCCTTCATCGTCGTGGCGCCCTCCAGGATGCGCCCCCGTCGCGCGCCCCAATTCATGCTGGATGCCGTGGGTGATTACCTGGCTCCCGGGCGTGAACAAGAGACCGCGCGGGCTTAAGACTTTACACGGCGTCGACTAAAAACCCCTTGCGCCGCCCATGCTTTCGTGTTACCAGCGAAAGCGACATGGGGAAGGGCCTGTTCAATATATTTCGCGAAGGTTTCATACGGGGCCTGGGAATCGGCGCTGGTCTGACCGCGTTCGCCGCGCTGACGATTCTGGCGGCGCAGGGGCTGACCGGTTTTTCGGCCGGGGAGGTCGTTTCCGCGTCTTCGCTCAACGCGAACTTTCAAAACCTGGATGGGAAAATCGATGCCCAGTTCAACGCGGCTGTAAACCTGGCCGCGCCTCCCGGCACGGTCACGGCCTTCTTCTTGAGCACTTGCCCCTCGGGCTGGGTTCCGGCGGACGGAACGAACGGCACGCCGGACCTGCGCGGTCTTTTCGTTCGCGGCCGGGACGACTTCGGCACCGGGCCGGCCGGTCGAGATCCCGGAGGTGTTCGCGCCGTCGGCCATTTTCAGGGCCATGCCTTTCAGACGCACCACCACGGCATGATCGGTCAGATTCTCCGACGCCAGGCGGGAGGTTCGGAACTCTCCGTTCACGGCGGCACATCCACCTGGCAGTACGTGAACACGACGGACACCATTACGGCGGGTACCCACACGAGCGAAACTCGCCCGTCCAATGCGGCCCTGCTTTTTTGCATGCGCAAGGGCGATTGACCCGGTTCACGGGGCGCCCGGCAGGCGAATGAAAAAAACGCTCCCGGGGTTTTCATCGCCGCTGCGCGCGAAGGAACGCCCCCGGCCGCCCATGGCCTGAATGCGTTCGGCGATGCTTCGCAGACCCACTCCCGGAGACGTGGACGGTAAGCGGTCGTGCCAGCTAAAGCCGCGACCGTCCGTTCGAAGACGAATTACGATTCCGCCGGTTCTTGCCAGGCAACCCAACTCGAATTTTCGCGCGCGTCCGTGGCGCATGCAATTGCTGATCCATTCTTGCAGGATTCGCGTCACATGCAGACGCACTCCGAGATCCGCGTCATTCAAGACCGGATCGAAATCCACGCTCATGGAGAAGCCCAGAATCCCGTCATAGGTACCCGCCAGGTCGCGAATGTCATCCTCCCAGGAACGTTCCGGCGTCGTGTTCATATTCAGAATGGAGGCGAGATCCCGCGCGTTGCGCAGGGCGCTTTGAAGCAGGACCCGCAGCGGCTCGGCCTCGGGCAATTCACCCGCATGCATAAGCGCCGCGCCGATGCGACTACCGATATTGTCGTGGACTTCGCTGATTACGCGCCGACGTTCCTCCGCCGCCCGCATGCGACTCCGAAGCTGCTCATCGCTGATGCGAGCCAGTTCCAGATGGGTTTCCATGCGGGCCAGCAGTTCGCGTCTGATCACCGGTTTCGTAAGATAGTCGTTCGCCCCGCAATTGAAACCTTCCACCAGATCCGCTACTTGATTACGCGCGGTAATCAGAATCACCGGCAGCTCCACGGCGGACCAGCGTTCGCGCACGCGCCTGCAAACTTCGTAACCGGACATGCGCGGCATCATGATATCCAGCAAAATCAAATCGGGCGTCCCTTCGCGCTCAAGAATCGACAGTGCCTCACGCCCGTCCGCCGCCGTCAGCAGCTCATAGTCCTCCAGCTTGAGGATATTCACCAGCACCTGAATATTCAAGGGTTCGTCGTCGACTATAAGCACGCGTTTGCGTTCCCCCGCGGCCTTGCGCTCCTCCCCCGCTCGCGAAGGTACTCCCGCGTCGATGGCGAACTCCTCATCGCGCAGGCGATTCAGCGCATCCCCGTTCGCGTCAGTCGGCTCGGCGTCCTTCGCGGACAGTGGCACGGTAAAGGAAACCTCCGTGCCCCGGCCTTCCCGGGAATGTATTTCAATCACGCCTCCGTGCAGTTCCACGAGCTGCTTCGTAATGGATAGACCAATCCCGGTGCCGCCGAAACGCTTGTCCACGACCGCGTCGCCCTGCTCGAAGGGTTGGAAAACATCATCAAGACGATCCGCGGGAATACCGATTCCGGTATCGCGCACCGTAATCAAGGCCGCGTCGTCTTGCACCCGCGCCTCCACGCGAATTTCGCCCTGATCCGTAAACTTAACGGCGTTGCCCACCAGGTTGTGCATAATTTGCTGCAGGCGATTCTCATCGCCCTCCACGGCGGGCAGTTCCCCCGGTACCGCGTTCACCAGCTCGATATCCTTGCCCGCCAGAAGGGGCCGGCTGATGGCTAGAACTATTGCGGTCACCTGTCCCATGTCCACCGGCGTTTTGTTCAGTTTAATCTCACGACTCTTGAGGCGAGAGAAATCCAGAATGTCGTTCACCAGGTTCGCCAGGCGTTTCGCGCTGGCGGTCATCATGGCCAGGTTGCGGGCCTGTTCCACGTTTACGTCTCCCGCAACGCCTCGGGACAGGGATTCGCCGATGCCGATGATGCCGTGCAGAGGCGTTCGCAATTCGTGGGAAGTGTTCGCCAGAAACTCGTCCTTGATTTCATAGGCTCGCCGTACCGAATTCACCATGTTGTTGAACGACCGCGAAAGGTAACCGATCTCGTCTTCCGTACCCACCGGCACGTGCACCGTCAGGTCGCCGTCGTTCACCCGCCGCACGCCTCCCAGCAGGGAACGCAGGGGCAGAACCAGGCTGCCGCGAAAAAAGAGCGGTAGAAAAAGCGAAACGAAAATCGCCGAGGCCAGAATCCCGAAGGTCATGGCCAGGGCACTGGCGTGAATGGCGCGGCGATAGTGAATATAGGGATAGCCGACCTCGTAGAGTTTCCCGGCCTGCTTAAAGGCATAGGCGATAAAAAACGAATCAGGCGCGGCGTCGGATTCCTTGCGAAACAGGCGAACGTTGAGAGATGTCGCGACGGCGGCCGGTGCCCCGGGCTTGAGGGCCGCGCGATACAAGAATCGCCCTTGCTTTTTTCCGGCTTCGCGTTTAGCGATTTCGTATTCCGTGATATAAGCCGCCGCGGGGGGAATGTCCCGCTTATCCAGGGGAGTCAGGCGCGCCTGGAGTACCTTGATTTCGCGCAGGCGAGCACGGTCGTAAGCCTGCGAAGCCTCGATTACACCGAGCGTACCCAGAAAGCCCAGAACCACCAGGAGCATGGCCAGGGAAATACCCGTAATCTTAATGAGGAAGGTCGTAGGCTCCGGAGCGTTCGCCACATAGGTAAGATAGACGGAGACGAAACCCGCGATGACGCCTACCGTGTAAAAATAGGCCATCACTTCCCAGGAAATAAAGCCGAGATAGGCCAGCGGTATGGAGAGCACCATCAGCGAAGGCGCGATGAAAATCAACGCGAAGGAGCGGCAAGCCCGGCCATAGCGATTCTCCACCCGGGCTACCCGCCGAACGAAATCCAGGACGCGCGGGGCGATTGCTCGCCAACCGCGGCCGCGCACGTCGGCCGGGGCCGCGTCCGAAAGAGCGGCCGCCCGGCGAAACAGCACGATGATGGCCCAGACCATCTGGACACCGATGATGGCGCCGGGCTCCACGATGCCGAAGTAATTGTAGCTGTTCGCGTCGAACACGTAGACCGGCAGGGCATCCTGCGTCCGATACAAATAGGCGGCCCATCCATAGGACGAAAGCAAGGTAGAGACGATGAGCACGAAGCGCGCTTCGCGAGGATTGCGATTGTCCGGGAAGTGGTAGGCGAACTGGATCAAGCACACCGAACCGAACACCATAACATGCAGAACCCGCCAGGCAATCCTGGCCACGCGCGGCTCCACGGTACCGTAGATAATCAGAAACGCGAAGAAAACCGCGGCGATGCAGGAGAAAAAGCCGATCAGGTACCAGGTAGCGGCGGACTTTTGACGCAAGAGCAGCAGATAACCGATGAAATAGACGAAGAGCACGTCGATGGTGACGATGCTGATGGAAAAAGGGGAAATATGAAATTCCGGGAACATGCCTGCGCGTGAAGCCGACCCCATGAATTACGCGTTGTCAAGGACTTGCATCAAAAGCCCGTTTTCCGGCCCCAAACAACTAATCATTTGTTCAGGTCGAGAACATCCCCTACCGTCCCGGAGGACGATATGATAGCCTCTGCTCAACATGAAAAACATGAAGCTCTTCATTCCCATTGTCCTCACCGGCGCCATGGCCTTCACGAGCCTGCACGCGGATACAATCTACCTGCGCAACGGCCGCAAGGTGGAGTGCGCCATCAACGGGCAAACCAGGCGTAACATTCGCTGCCGCGCGGCGGACGGAAAAATCCTGACTTTTTCCAAGCGTCGCATTCGCCGCGTTGCCTACGGTAAGCTCAAGCAAGACCCGGCCGCCCAGGCTCGCCGTGCTCGCGAAGCGGCTCGCAAGCGCGCGCGGGCACGACGCCTCAAGGAGGCCGAACGCGCGCGCGAAAAGCGTGAGCAGGAGCGCAAGGCGGCTGAAGAGGCTCGCCGTCGAGCCGACGCCCGCAAGGTCGCCGTGGCGCGAAAGCCGCCCGAAGACAATCGTAGCCGACGTAAAGTCGTCCGGGGAAACACGTTGAGCGCCGGAGGAGCTCTTTGGCGCAGCATGGTACTACCCGGCTGGGGTCAGGCGGCCCGAGGCGATACCTGGCGTGGGGTTCTTCTGGGCAGCGGTTTCGTGCTGGCCATGGGCGGCGCGGCCACGTTTCGCGCGCAACACGCCCGCGCGAAAACGGTCTATGACGAGTCGGCGCGCAATGCTTTCGTGCTGGGCCAATCGGATGCAACTACCGGTCT
>CAZGYS010000531.1:0-4965 GCA_964530305.1 uncultured Leptospiraceae bacterium | reverse complement strand
AAGGGTTTTCCTTTTCCTTCAAGAGCAGGGTTATGGGTACACCCCCCAGATCATACTTTTCCCGCAATCTATTTTCCACGTAGGCCAGAAATTCGCCCTTGAAATCCCGCTTGCGATTCACGAATAATATGAACGTCGGCGGCGCGCCCGCGGCCTGAGTGGCGTAGAGAATCTTAACGTTCGCGCCCCGGGACTTCAAGTGACCATTCCATTTTCGCACCAGCGTATTCAGGGCCGGCGTCGCAATGCGAACACGGGCGCGCTTTTCCAGCTCCAGGCAGGTATCCAGAAGTTTATAGATCCGTCGCCCGCTTTCGGCCGAACAGAAGACCACGGGAAAGTGCATGCCCCGGGGAAACAGAAAGTTCATGCGGTCCAGGTAGCCGCTCATGCTCTGGTCGTTCTTGTCCGGGAACGCGTCCCACTTGTTTACGCCGATGACCACGGGCTTGTGATATTGATTGATGATGTTTGATATTTTCTTATCGAAATCCGTAATGCCCACCAGGCAGTCCACCAGGTGAATGACTACCTGGCTGTCCATGATGGCTCGCTTCGCGCGACTGATTGAGTAATAGTCGACCGAGCGATCCTTGCCGCGAAAGTACGAAGCTCGACGCATCCCGGCGGTATCGATGATACGAATACGCGTGCCGTGATAGGTTAGAATCGTATCCACCGTATCGCGCGTGGTTCCGGGAATGTCCGAGACCAGGGACATTTCCTTCTGCGTGAATTTGTTGAACAAGGACGACTTGCCGGCATTGGGGCGACCCACGATGGCCACGTGTACGGCGGCTGAATCGAAATCGGAAACGATGGTGGAGCGGGGATTGCTGTAGGAGACGGAGTCCTCGTCGTCTCCCTCGGACGGGCCCGCCGCCGGATCTTCCTGGAAGTCTTCGTCGTCATCGAATTGTTGGTCCGAATCTTCGTCCGTTTCGTCGTCGTCCTCTCCAAAAGCATATTCAAGCGCCCGGGTGCCGTCTTCGGCGCGACGTGCCACGCCGCCCGGGGCCGGACGAGGCGCGCCCTGGTCGTCCAGGATTTCCTCATCGGGGATCTCGTCTTCCGCCGTATCCGCGCCTTCCGTGAGCACCGGTTTCGGGCGAACCATGGCCGGTGCCAGCTCCGCCATTTTCTCCATCAGAATATCCAGGTTCCAGCGTCCGATGGCCGAGACCGCGATGGGGTCCGGGATGCCGGCCTGATAGAATTCATCCAATCCCTCGGAGAGGTGCTCGGGACCGTCGATCTTATTTACGACGTACAGGATGGGCGTGGAGCCCTTGCGCAGAAACTCCCACAACGCAAAATCATATGGCGCAAGCGCCGGAGCTTCCAAAAGCAGGATGATCAAATCCACGTCTTCCAGATACGCGCGCGCCCGTTCCAGGATCACGGTTTCCAGCTCGTCGGGCTTTTCTATATCCAGTCCGGGGGTATCCGACAGAAGAAAGCGATAATCTTCGCGCTGGACCTGGGCCTCCAGCACGTCCCGGGTGAGACCCGCGTGGGCGTCGGTAATGGCGCGGCGCTTGCCCAGAAAGGCATTGAAAAGCGTGGACTTGCCGACATTACGGCGACCACACAGCGCGACGCGAATTTGTTTTTTACTTTTTCTGGACATGGGGCGCTCCCGTCAGGAGCGATTGAAGTTCTTAATCGCCTGAGCCATTTCCTTTTGCGCCTGGGCTTTTTTCTCGTCCTGGCGACGGTCCGCGGATTGTTTACCCTTACCGACGCCGACCAGAACCTTGACGCGTCCTTTGGGATTGAAGTAGACCTTGAGGGGAACGATGGTGAGTCGCTTTTCGCGCACTTTCACCGCCAGTTTTTCGATTTCCCGGCGATGCAACAACAGCTTGCGGCTGCGGGTCTCCTCGTGATTGAAGGCGCCCGCGTTCTTGTAGGGTTCGATGCGCAGGTTAATGAGCATGAGGTCCCCGTTGGCGGCGGGCATTACGTGAGCATCGCCGATTTCCGCGCGACCCTCGCGCAGGCTTTTGACTTCGGTGCCGACCAGAACAATACCGGCCTCCAGGGTTTCCTGGATATCGTAGTTACGACGGGCTTTCTTGTTCAGGATCTCCGGGGCTTTGCTCTTTTTCGGTTCCATGACGGGCAACGGGCAAAATCGGAGCCGGGGACCCGGGAGGCAAGCGCAATTCAGGCCGGGAGATTACCGAAGAATCCGGAGCCGCGGCAGCTTACTTGCTGGTGTCGCTCATGAACTGGATGCCGTGACGGCGACGTACTTCGCGGTCCGCGTCCAGGGAATTATCCGGATTCAGAACGATCTCGCGGTTCCCTTCCAGGTAGAGCACGATGGGGAGCTTTTTCGCTCGAGCGCGATTTACCAGGCTCTCCAGGTGGCGCAGGCTACGTACGCCGATGCCGTTTACCGACAGCACCAGCAGGCCCCGTTCGGAATAGCCGGCATTGGCCTTAACCGGTAGGACCCGGTCCAGAACCACGTATCGGTCGTCATTGCGATAGCGGCGATAGCGCGCCCGCTCCTCCAGATAGCGCAGGCGATGAGAAGCCCCCGGCGCCTCTTTGATGTAGTCGCTGCTTAGTTCCACGAGGACCAGGCCCTGCAAAACGCGATAGGCCGGACGCGGGAACATGGGGGGGACGTAGTAGTTGTCAAACGAGAACGAACGGGTAAAAATTTCGATTTCGCGCACGGTCTTGTTGCGCGAAATCCGAAGCTTGATGGACTCTCCGGACCGGCGCAAACGGCCGTTCTTGACGGCCAGCGCGGCGTCCAGGGGAAGTCGCCCCAGAACGCGGTCACGGAGGGTGCCTCCCGGACCGGGCTCTTCGCCGTCCACGGCCAGAATCACATCGCCCTTGATCAGGCGCTCGAAAGCACCGCCATAGGCGAACACATGAGTGACCAGGATGGGGTTCACCTTGTCGCTCACGCCCAGGAAGGACTTCATGGAAGAGCGCTCCACGGGCATGTATCGAAAACCCATGCCGGCTACGATGGTTGCGTCGGGGCGACGGATATCCTTCTTTTCCTTAATCACCAGCGGGCCCTTTTTCCCGCCGGTCGCCGGACGGCGATACGCGCGCAGATACTGATCGATAAAGACCGCCGGCATTGCATGGCCGTAGCGGGTCCGATCGTCGAAACTCAAAACGATGCCCACCAGGTTGTTGTCCGTGACCAGCAGGTCTCCCGCGGCAATCCCCGGTTCCCAGGAACTGAACAGCAGAGTCGGCAGACGTGTATTGCCGCCGGGCGCCGGACGACTGCGCACGCCTTTCAAAAAGATGGTCTGTTTTACTGGACGCGCGTATTTCGTATAGGAGCGAAGATTCAGGCACTGCACTTCGCGCACGCCCTTGAGAAACTCGGAAATATCGCTGATGATTTTCATGGCCCGGACGGTCTTGTCGGCCGGAGCTTTTTCCCGGTGCAGCTTGAGAATGGCCAGACGCAGTTCCGCGTCCCGAGCCATGATGGAGGCGGAATACCTTCGGCCCGTGCGAAGATCCCGCACCACGAAGGAAACGGCGCCGCGGATATCCAGGCGTGAGGCGAGCACCAGATCCTGGGCTACATAGAAACCGGGACTCTTGCGTTGTACATAGACGGTATTGCGCCAGGGATAGCGGTGGGATACGGACCGAGCAACGGCCGTGATTTCCACCAGTCGGGCGATTCCGCCGTCTCCCGCGCGAAAGGGCTCGATGCCCTGGGCGTTCAGTGAACCCGCGCAAAACAGCACGACGCCCGCCAGGCCCCATCGCAAGCGGCGCTTGTAAGAGCCGGATTTTTCAGCGGACATTTTCCACCTCCCGCACTCCATACTTACGATAGATTCTTTCATTGGCCCTTTTCAAGGAAGCGGTGGGAATGATCAGGGGCATGGGGCGATTGTGAAAGCGCAAGACCATGAATTTTCCCTGGGCCGCGTTCCATTCCCGCGCGAAATCGCGCAAGTTACGAACACGACGATCATTGATGTAATCCACGATGCCGTCGACCATGAGGCCCGCGCCGTCGTTGACGGGATCCTCAAGCACTCCCGTCAGAACTACGTCCCGGTCCGCTTGTTGAGAAAGAAGATCCTCGTGAAAGGAATGATAGCGATATTGTAAAAGACGTTGTTTGCCCGCGGGCGAACCATGAATCAATTCATAGTCCAATTCCTGGAATACGAGCCCGGCCGAAAGAAAATAAGAACGGCTTGCATGGGGCCGTCTACGCATCCAGTCATGGCCGCGATAGGAATCGAGATTTAAGATGACCCGCTGGTCCTTATCTCCCCGGCGAATCTTAAGAAAGGCGGGGCCGGCCTGACGCGATTGCACGTACTCGTCCAGGGCCATCGCGGATTTGCCCACCTTTACGGTTCCGCCGGCGCTCACGGGAAGGTTGTTGAATTGCAAGAGTACATCGCCCGGGGTAACCTTTTGCCAGGCCGGGGAACGATAAGCTACGCGACGAATCAGCACGCCGCCGTCGGCGTCGCTTAACTTAAGGCGATTGCGTTGGGCCGGATTTTCCAGCAGGGAATATAGAAAGCCGGTGACGGGAAAGCCGTTGTACTTTCCATCGGCTATGTCGTCCAGGAAGTGGCGGATGGCGCCGCTGTGAACGACGTAGTTGCGCTTGCCGCCGTGAAAGAGACCGGTCATTTTATTGTTTCGCACGGCCGGTCCGCCGATGAAGGACGAGGGCGTCTTCGCTGAAAGAAAAAGCAGGCGTCGGCGGTCTACGTCGCTGCCGTCCAGAAGCTCCACGCCGGTACTGTTGACCACGACTCGGCGCAGTACTGCCCGTTTCCCCTCAAAGCCGTAGACGTCCATGTTCACGCCGAGCGCCGGTTGTGCCAGGTCCAGGGGCAGAATCTTAAGTTTAGAAAAGAAGGTCGGATCCTTGACCGTCAGCAGCGCCAGGCCGCAATCAAAGCCTCTATATTGGACGACCGCCTTCTTGAACGTGGG
>CAZGYS010000530.1:0-4969 GCA_964530305.1 uncultured Leptospiraceae bacterium | reverse complement strand
CCTGGTCCACCAGGCGGGGATCGGCCTGGATGCCGGCCCATATGTTGGCCAGGGCCGGGTCCCGCCGGAAGAACTCGGCGAAGGTCTTCAGGATTTCAGGCACCACGCGAATCAGACCGTCCACGTCCCGGACGTCTTTGATCGCCTCCCCCAGGGTATGGTGAATGCGATCATAGTAGTCCTCCATGATCGCCATGAGCAACGCGCCCTTATCGGGAAAATACTGATAGACCGAGCTGATGGGAACGCCCGCCCCCGCGGCGATTTCCCGCATGCTGACGGCATCATTGCCCCTTTCCCCGATCAATTCCCGGGTCGTGGACAGGATCAATTCCACCCGTTCACGGCTCCGAGCTTGAGTAGGTTTGCGACGTGCTCCGGTTCCCGACATTCGGTCTCCGGGATGCCCCGCGGCCCCCGGCCGGGCAATGTTTTTTTCGGTTGACAGTCGAGACAAAACCTGATCATTGATCACAATAAAGTGACCAATGATCAGGTTTTAAATTCAGGAGGAAACATCATGCATAGTGAAAAATATTGTATAATCGGAGGCGGACCGGCCGGCCTGGCCATGGCCCGCTCCTTCAAGGCCCGGGGAATCAAATTCGATATCTTCGAAAAGCACTCGGACGTGGGTGGAATCTGGGATCCCGAAAACCCCGGCTCACCCATGTACAAATCGGCGCATTTCATTTCCTCGAAGACCCTGTCCGGGTACTTCGACTATCCCATGCCCGAGGACTATCCGGATTACCCGAGCAATCGCCAGGTGCTGGACTACCACCGCGCCTTTGCCCGCGAGCATGATCTCTACCGGGACATTACATTTAATACGAGCGTCCGGGAGATTCGCGACTTCGATCACGGCTGGCGAGTCACCCTGGCAAACGGCGAAGAGCGCGATTACAAGGGCGTCGTCTGCGCCAGCGGAATCACCTGGGATCCTTCCATGCCGACCTTCGAGGGCGATTTCAACGGCGAGATCATGCACAGCGTCGAATACCAGGACGCCGAGCTGTTTCGCGGCAAGCGCGTGCTCATCGTGGGCGCCGGTAATTCGGGCTGCGACATCGCCTGCGACGCCGGAGCCGCCGCGGACCAGGCCTTTATCTCGGTGCGTCGCGGGTATCACTTCATCCCCAAGCATCTCTTCGGCAAACCGTCGGATGTCGTGGGCGAGGAATCCAAATGGCTTCCCACTCGCCTCAATCAGCTCATCTTCGGATTCCTGCTTAAGAAATTCATGGTGGGCGATTTGACTCGGCTGGGTCTGCCCGAACCGGATCATCGCATCCTGGAATCCCATCCCATCATGAACGATCAGCTCATTCATAACCTTCGCCACGGCGACGTGCGCGCGAAACACGACATTACCCGCCTGGACGGCGACTACGTGGAATTCAAGGACGGCTCCCGGGAAAAAATAGATCTAATCGTCTGCGCCACGGGTTACAAATGGTCCATCCCCTACATGGACAAGTCCTACTTTAGCTGGAAGGGCGGGCGGCCGGATCTCTACCTCTCCCTCTTCAATCGCGAACATCCCAACCTCTTCGCGCTGGGCTACATGGAAACCGACGGCGGGGCCTACAAGCTCTTCGACGAAATGGCGGATTTGATCTCGAACTACGTACTCCATGAGCGCGAATCAAGCGGAACGCGTTTTCGCCGGCTCATTCAAGAGGACCGCCCCACCCTCAACGGAGGCGTCAAGTACCTCAAGACGGATCGCCACGCGGCTTATGTAAACAAGCGAGCCTACCTGAAGTACATCCGAAAACTTCGCAAGCGACTGGGTTGGTCTGCGCTCCGACCGGGACAATTCGACGCCCTGCGTATTTTACGCGCGGACTCCGAAGCATCGCCCAAAGCGGCCGACCTCATCGCGGGAGGTAAACAACATGTCGCCGTATAAGGGCACGGCCCTGATAACCGGAGGCGGTGGTTCCATCGCCCGAGCGATTGCGATGCGCCTGGATAAACTGGGCTATCGCCTGCTCCTCACCGACATCAACCCGGCACGGGCTCGGGAAACGGCGGCGAAGCTCTCTCGTCCCGCGGAGATCATCGCCTGCGATCAGACGAATGCGCGGGACCTGGACAATCTTCTGCGTCGCGTACGCGAGGAGTACCCGGACCTGGACGTGCTGGTGAACAATGCCGGTTATATTCGCCCCGGCGATTTTCTGGACCTGGGCGTGGAGGAAATTGAAAGGCATATGGCCGTCAATCTCACCAGCCCCGTCCACCTGATTCGCGGCATCGCGCCGTTGATGACGAAGCGCAACCAGGGAGCAATCGTCAACATCGTTTCCATGGGCGCCATCGTCGCGCTACGGGGCAGCGCGCTGTACTCGGGCGCGAAGTTCGGTCTACGGGGTTTCCTGTCCAGTCTCCACGGCGAACTCAAGGAACAGGGAGTCAAGGTTTCCGGCGTCTATCCCGCGGCGGTGGATACTCCCATGCTCGAACACGAAGCGACGAACGGCGGCTCGGTCCTGAACTTCGTCAATAAGGTTCGCACCACGGAGGAAGTAGCCGACGCGGTATTGAAGGCGATTCGCACGGGCAAGCTGGAGCTGTACGTGCCTTACGGCGACGGCCTCACCAGTCGCATGTTGACGGTGTGGCCGTGGATGGTGCATTTCCTGGAACCCCTGCTCATGAAAATGGGCAGGCGAGGAAAGCGAAAGTATCTGCGCGTTAAGGGACTCAAGGAGGCGCCGGTATGAAATGTCTGGTCACCGGCGCCACGGGTTTCCTGGGAACGAATCTAGTGCATGAACTGGTGGAACGGGGCGGCTGGGAGGTGCGCGCCTCGGGTTATCCCGGTTCGGAAACGAAGTATATAGACCATCTACCCATTGAATACGTACCCGCGGATATAACGAATCAGGAAGATGTTCGCCGCATCGTGGAGGGAGTGGAAATCGTATTCCACGTGGCCGGCGATACTTCTTTCTGGAAAAAACTATTCGCGCGACAAAAACGAATCAATGTGGACGGGACGCGAAACATCGCCGAGGCCTGCCTGGAATTCGGGGTTCGCCGCATGATTCATACGAGTACGCTGGACGTCCTGGGTTACAATCCCGACGGCGGGACGTACAATGAAGAGACGGGCTACTTTAATTTCGACAATATGGGCTATAACTACGGCGAAACCAAGGTGGCGGCGGAAGAACTTCTAAAAAAAGAATTTCTGCCCCGGGGCCTGGACGTGGTTTTTACCTGTCCGGGTTTTATGATGGGTCCCTTCGACTATGCTCTCCAACTGGGGCGCGTGTTCTTCGACTTGAAATCAGGTTCCATACCGGGTTCGCCCCCCGGAGGCGGTTCGGTTTGTCATGTGCGCGAAGTGGCGCGAGGACATGTGGCCGCCGCGAAAAAGGGGCGCCGGGGAGTCGGCTACCTGCTGGCGGGTCACGAGCACACGAACCTGAACTTCAAGGAACTGTTCGCGCGCATGGCCGCCGCGGTGGAGGCGAAAGGACCGCGCTTCGTGCTACCGCGCGGCATATTCGTGGCCTACGGTTATTTGATGGAATTCATCTCGAATTTCACGGGGAAACCGCCGGAGATGAATCCGGGCCAGGCACGTTATATGTCCTGTCCTCAGTACGCCCTGAGCGACCGGGCCATGGAGGAATTGGACTATGCCGTGCCTTCCGTGGAAAAATGCATTACCGACGCCCTGGACTGGTATCGCGCCAATGGGTACGAGATATAGACCGCGGCGTTAGCCGGGCATCGCCTACATATCAAAGATTTTCAAGGTCCAGGGCGTGTACTTCCAGCGGGACTTGCGCTTGAATTGAATCGTCGGCAGGCGATGTTCCTTGCCGTCGATCTCCACGGCCATGTCCCGCAGCTCGAAGTCGATGAACCTGTTGTCGTACTCCGCGAAGTTGACCCGGGCCACGGCGCTGCCCGAGAATTCGAAGGGAACTTGCTTCGGCTTCCAGGAACCGATGCCCTTGCTGTTCAGGTTCAAGGGGGCGGTGCCTTCGTGAAAAAAAACCGTATACGGTTGCAGGGTCTTGAACTCGTCCTTCGGAAAGGTCTTTCCGAATTCCTCGCCGCGAACATGGGCCTTCCACTTACTCGGATCCATGCGGACTTTCGCCTTCGGGTTCTTCGGGGCGATGACCATTTCCAATTGCAGGGCCTGGGGCCATTCGCGCACGGTAGGCACGAAGGGAAACAAGGCGGGGCCCAGGCAGTGGCGCCGGGAACCGGACACCGGCACGCGAATGGAAACGACGTAGTCCGCCGCGCGAATTTCGGCATAGTCGGCCCACTTTGCGGTACGCGTCCCTACGCCCGCCTTTTCCCGGGGTTCCATGTAATAATCGGAATTAAAGGTCGAACAGGACACGAAGGCGCACAGAGCCGGAATCAGCAGGGCCCCCGGCAACCATAACTGTCCGCGATTCTTATTTGATTTCATTTGCATACGCTTCCCCGAAATACTTTGAGATTTGGACGGCCGGTTCGGCCGAAAAGTGCGCGACTATTTCAGGAAATCCTACCCTCGCGGCGGGTCAATGTACTTTGGGAAAGCGCGCGGATTTTCCTCAAGAGCAGGTTTTCGAGCGCCAGTATTTCAGATCCCAGCGGATCAGCTTACCTTTGGAACTCTGAAAAATGTATTTCACCTTGAATCCGAACGAGGACGTTTGGAATCGCCCGTACCGAACCTCACGCCCACCGCGCCGAACGGCATAACGGACTTTCAGGCGACCGCCCACGTCGAAAATCTCCGCCTTCGCCCAGCGCAAAACGCCGGATCGGCCTCGAAATCGCCGACCGGGTTCAAAGGCGCTGGCGCCGGGCCCGATCATGGCGGCCCGTGCCTCGTCGCCCGGCGAGATGACCGACGAGGCCCCGAAGGCCCGGGCCATGTCGGCCTCGTGCTTCCGGCGGACCTGTGCAATGAGCTCACCTTCGTATCCCGTGGCGCGAAGGG
>CAZGYS010000529.1:0-4974 GCA_964530305.1 uncultured Leptospiraceae bacterium | reverse complement strand
CCTGTGAAAATTGCCACGTTCGCCATGGGGAGTTCGCCCTGACCGGGGAAGGCCGACACTACCAGCGCACGCGCAAGGTCATCAAGCGCGTACTCCTCAAGGAAGCGAATCAAGAGAAGCGTAACCAGACGAAGCGCAATAAGGCGGCGTACTAAGCCCCGCCTTATTTGCATGGGCGCGAGGCGCCTCAGCGTTTCTTCGCGGCTGCTTTTTTTCCGGCTGTTTTCTTCTTTGCTACGGCCTTGCGTCTCTTCTTGATCTTGGTCAACTCGATATAGCGAGACACTTGTTCGGAACGTTTGTCCGTGCGCCAGTGACGACTGGTGATCAAGCGGGCTCCCCGTCGGACGGTTACGTAGGACCAGAGCCATTGCAGGAACACGCTCATGCGATTGCGAAAGCTGATCAGCAAGAGAACGTGAACGAGCAGCCAGCTGACCCATGCAAAAAAGCCGGAGAACTTGAGTTTGGGCAGTTCCACGACAGCCGCGGCGCGTCCGATGGTGGCCATGATGCCCTTGTTCCAGTAGGAAAACTTCAGTCGCGGTTTACCCTTGCTTTCGTTTATGATACTCTTGGCCGCGCACTTACCCTGTTGAATGGCCACGGACGCAAGACCCGGCAGGGTTTCGCCTTCCTGCGTAAAGGCGGCCTGGTCCCCCAGGACGAAAACCTCCGGATGACCTTCCACGCTTAAATCGTCCCGGACGATGATGCGGCCGGCCCGGTCCTTGGCCAGCTTGAGGGCCTGAGTCAGGCGCGAAGGTTGAACCCCCGCCGCCCAGATGACGGTCCGCGCGCGCACGAATTGGTCGCCGATGCGCACGCCTTCCTTGGTGATGTCGGTGACGAAACTGTTGGTGATGACTTCCACGCCCAACTTGCGCAGGGAAGCGTCCGCGCTGGCGGAGAGTTTGGGATCGAAGGCCGGCAGCACGCGGTCTCCGCCTTCCACCAGGAGAATTTTACATTTACGGGGATCGATGGTGCGAAAGTCCTTCCCCAGCGTAAACTGGCTGATTTCGCCGATGGCGCCGGCCAGTTCCACGCCCGTGGGACCGCCGCCGACGATGACGAAGGTCAACAGCTCGTCTCGAATCTGCCATTCGGTCTCGCGCTCCGCCAGTTCGAAGGCCATGAGCATGCGCCGACGAATCTCCAGGGCTTCTTCCAGGGACTTGAGACCAGGGGCCTGTTCCTCCCAGTGATCATTGCCGAAGTAGGAGTGGTTGGCGCCGCAGGCGAGAATCAAGTTATCATACTCCCGCTCACCGAAATCGCCCAGAATCTTGCGTTCCTGAAAGTTTACATCGTGGACGTTGCCCAGCACCACGTCGATGTTCTTATACTTGCTTACGACGGCGCGAATGGGCACTGAAATGTCGGCCGGACTGATGGCCGCCATGGCTACCTGGTAGAGCAGGGGTTGAAACAGGTGATGATTGCGGCGATCAATAATGGTGACCTTGATGCCGTCGCGATTTCCCAGCGCCTTGGCCGCGTTCAGTCCCGCGAAACCGCCGCCGATGATGATGACTCTTTTCGTTTGATTCGTGCTCATGCCGCTCCTTTCAGGTCCGTCAGTTTATCGGCCGAGGGGGAGCAGGTCAATGAAAACGGTGCAACGGGTCACGGTGCAACGGTAAACGGCGGACGGGGCGCTTTTGTCAGGCTATGGAAATCACTGAAGCCACGAAAGCTCTTTGTCGCGGGGGTTTGCTCGCCTCTTTGTGCATGGATTTTCGTCGAGCCTGGGGCTGCCCTGTGACGAAAACCCCTTCAATCCTTGCGTGAGTTCCGTGGCCGAAAATCCGTAACCTTCGGAATCGCGCCTCTCTAACGTTCACCCGTTCACCCGTTCACCCGTTCACCCGTTTAACCGGACCCCGTCGGCGGGGAGCCGGGGGGCGGCGATTCTTGTCGGGCACTCGTTGGACGGAGACTACGCCCGGCACGGACTCAAGGCTGTCGATGATTTCATCCAGGTGATCCACGTGTTCCACTTCGATGAGAAAACGTGCCTTCATCAGGGCCCCTTCGTGACGGGGAATGTCGGCCTCGGCTTTCAAGATATTGGTATAGGTTCGCGTGATGCCGCCCACGAGATCCAGATACAGCCCCTGGCGATCTCCGGCGCGCACTTCGATGGCGACGGGATACTTTTCCGTGAGGCCCTCCCAGCCCACGGCGATGATCCGTGCCTGATCCTCGTCCTGGCTGGGCAGATGGGAACAGTCCGCGCGGTGGACGGTGACGCCCCTGCCGCGAGTAATAAAACCCACGATGCGGTCTCCGGGCACGGGCGAACAACAGCCCGCGTATCGTACGGGAATGTCCCGCGCGCCGGCAACCTCGATGGGAACGCGTTTGGGGTCCTGGGTCTTGCGTCGCCGAATGCGAAGCTCGCCCTCGTGGGCCTGCTCGGCCGCCGGAACGCCGGAGGAAGGCGAGCCGGTTTCGGGACGCGGGGCGGTTTCCCTGGGCGGTGTCGCGTTTTGTTCGTCTTCGCGCAGTTTGCGAAAGTGAGAACGTAGTTTTTGTTTGCTGCGGGGCGATTTAATATAGCGCAGCCAGCTGGGCGACGGGTTGGCCGTTTTCTCCGTGAGGATTTCCACGCGATCCCCGCTCTTGAGCTCGGTGCGCAGGGGCACGATGCGTTCGTTTACGACGGCGCCCCGGCAGCGCAGACCGATTTCGGTATGCACGCGAAAGGCGAAATCAAGCACCGTGGATCCCCGGGGGAGGTCCAGCACATCGCCCCGGGGCGTGAATACGTAAACCTCTTCCGGCGAAAGTTCGCTGCGAAGATCCTCGATGAATTCGCCCGTATCCGACGCGCCTTCCATCATGCCCGAGAGGCGTTGAATCCAGCGCATCCTGGCGCTGGAACCCGCGGCTTCCTCGTTCTTGTAAGCCCAGTGCGCGGCTACGCCGTAATCGGCCATGTCGTTCATGGCTTCGGTGCGAATCTGGATTTCCAGCGGTTTACCGTCCGGCCCGACCACGGTTGTGTGCAGGCTCTGGTAGCCGTTGATTTTCGGCGTGGCGATGTAGTCCTTGAAACGACCCTGGATGGGCGGCCAGAGCGTGTGCACGATGCCCAGCGTGCCGTAGCAATCGCGCAGCTCCCGCACGATGATGCGAATGCCCAGGATGTCGTAGATTTCCTGGAGCTTTTTGCCCTGGGAAACCATCTTTTGATGAATGGAATAGTGGTGCTTGGCGCGACCCTCGACCCGGGCTTCGATCTTGATGTCTTCCAGGCGACGTCGCATAACCTTGCTGACGTTCTTGACGAACTTCTCCAGCTCCGAGCGCGAATCCTTGATGCCTTCGCTGATGCCGGCGTAACGTTCCGGCTCCACGTGGGAGAAAGCCAGATCTTCCAGCTCGGACTTCATGCGATACATACCCATGCGTCCCGCGATGGGCGCGTAGATGGAGAGCACTTCCCCCGCGATACGGCGACGCTTGTCCGGACGGTGAAATTCCAGCGTGCGCATGTTGTGAAGCTTGTCGGCCAGCTTGATGATGACCACGCGGACGTCCCGAGCGGTGGCCAGCAGCATCATGCGAATGTTTTCGGCGGCCTCTTTTTCCTTTTGTCGCGAGATATCCTCGGTGTTGCCCTTCTTTTTAACGGTGGAGATTTTGGTAACGGCCTTGACCAGGGAATTGATCTCTTCGCCGAAATTCGAAGTAATGGAGTCTTCACCATATTCGGTGTCCTCCACTACGTCGTGCATGAGCGCCGCGGCCAGGGTCGGCGTGTCCATGCCCTGGTCCGCCAGGATCTGGGCGACTTCAACGGGATGGATGATGTAAGGTTCGCCCGAGAGGCGTTTTTGTTCCTTGTGGGCATTGTCGGCGAAACGAAACGCCCGTTGAATCAGTTCCAGATCCGCGCCGGGAACGCGGCGGCGAACCGTACTCAAGAGCTTACGGTAGGCGCGCTGGACTTTTAAGGTGTAGATGCCTTCTTTTATCATGCTTTATTGTACGAGGGAACTCCGACAGGGTCTCCGGATACAATAATAATATCAAGTCAAATTGACGGCAATGACCGTCGGGGTCATTTAGCGGGTTCGGACAATGGGACGCGAGGAGCAGGCCGCGTCAGCGGATGTGGAAGGGGATTCCGTCGAATTTTCCCGGGTTGGATTTCCAGTCCGGCGGCGGGTTTTTCAGATGGTGAACGGCCTCTTCCTCCGTATCGTAGATCGGGAAAAAGTTAAGCAGCTCCACCAGCTCCAGAACCTGGCGCGCGGCCGAAGAGAGATTGAATAGAGCCAGGGGACGTCTTTGACGCTCCAGTTCTGCATAGAGATGCAGAATGGCCCCCACCGCCGCCGACGTCACGGCCGAAACCGACGCCATATTGATGGCCACCGGCTCGTCCTCGATTTCAATACAGACGGAGAATATACCCTTGAGAGCCGAAAGATTGGGCAGACCAAGGGACCCGGATACATCGATGATCCGAATACCATCCCGCCTGCGTTGCTCAACTTTCATATACCGTATTACATCCCTCACGACCCCGCTCGGACAAAAGAATACCGCCGGAATCGCTCTGTATCATTGCTTTGTTGGCTTTGTCACCGGGATATGAGACGGAGTCAATGTGAATAGTTCATGTTAGGAGTGGGTTAAGTTTGGTGAAACGGTGAAACGGTGAAACGGTGAAACGGTGAAACGGTGAAACGGTGAAAGTCGCGCCTCTGCATGAAAACGCGCGAATGTCAAGTAAAAGTTTGGCCACGGAAATCATTGAAGACACGAAAGTTCTTTGGTGCGAGGGTTTGCTTGCTTCTTGAGGCGAAAACGTCCGTCGAGCTTTGAGTTGCTCCCCACCCAAATCCGTTCAAAATTTTCCGTGAGTTTCGTGGTCAAAAACATGTAACCTTCGGAATCTCGCGTCTCTAACGTTCACCCGTTCACCCGTTCACCCGTTCACCCGTTCACCCGTTCACC
>CAZGYS010000528.1:0-4975 GCA_964530305.1 uncultured Leptospiraceae bacterium | reverse complement strand
CTTCGACCCTTCAACCCTTGCACCATTAGACCCTTCGACCAATACCCTTGGAGTTCCATATGTCTGAAAAACCATTTACATTAGAAGACGCCATCTCCCTGGCCGCGAAGGCTCACAAGGGACAGGTCGACAAGGCCGGGGCGCCCTACATTTTACATCCCCTGCGCGTCATGCAGAACCTGGCCGGGATGAAGGCCATGATGGCCGGCGTGCTTCATGACGTAGTGGAAGACTCGGAATACACGCTGGAGGATTTGCGTAAGGCCGGTTGCCCCTACGACGTGGTGCAGGCCATTGACTGTGTGACGAAGCGCGAAGACGAAAACAACTACGACGATTTCATTCGTCGAGTTCTTGAAAGCAATAATCCCATGGCCATGCAGGTCAAGATCGCGGACATCCAGGACAATATGAATCCGGCGCGGTTGCAGTACATCCCCGAGGAAAAGCGCACGGCCATGGTGACCAAATACACCGCCGCCCTGAAGCGTTTGCGATACAGCTACTAGGCGGACGTGATTCGGCCGGCGCGAGTGAGGAATCTCATGATGATATGAGACACCGCGCTCCCAGTAATCGCCTTTTGGGCCCGGATTTTTTTCTTGCTCCGGCGGGCGACTCTCGATTTCTTTTACGTAAGGTCCGGAGTGCGATTTATGCGTCCCAATGTAATTCTACGAAGTCTGTTGCCGCTGATTCTCTCCAGTGGTCTATTCATATCGTGTTTGTATACGGGCCCGGACGGCGAGCTTCCGTCCACATCGGTGCTCGCTTCCCTGGCCGGAATCTCCTCCACTGCTTCGACCACGACCTCGGAGACCGATCCGACCCCGACGACGGATACCACGCCGACCACGCCCACCAGCAGCACAATTTCTCGCTTCGTGGCCGTGGGTGCCTCGGGCATCGCCATGTACTCGGACGACGCGGGCGTGACCTGGACGGATTCGAGCCCCGGCGGCGGTCAGATCGAGGACATCGCCTTCGGCAATAATGTCTATGTGGCCGTGGGTGCCGGCGGACGCATACTGTGGTCCGCGGATGCCGCCAGTTGGACGGAGGTTACTCCGGCCGTAACCGCGAACACGCTGAACGGCGTGACCTTCGGCGGCGGGCGCTTCGTGGCCGTCGGTAACAGCGGCACGGCTCTGTATTCCACGGACGGCAATAGCTGGACCGTCGCCACGACGAACCTGGGTACTAATAAGATCAATAAAGTCGCCTACGGCAGTGGGACCTTCGTGGCCATGGGTGGACTCGGCGATGCCCATCGGTCTACCGATGGGGACGTTTGGACCTCCCAGGTCGTCGCCGGTACGCCGACCAAGGGAATGGAATATCTTGCTTTTGCCGCTGGTCGTTTCATCGGCGCCTCGGAAGATACCGGCAATAACAATCATCGCACCTGGTGGTCTACGGATGCCGGGGTCACCTGGAATCTGGTCGAGGTGACGACTCAAAAGACTTCGGTCCAGGGGTTCGCCACCGGGATCAGCTATGGCGCGGGGCGATGGTTTACTTACGAATGGAAGGGCTTTTTGTCGCACTCGACCGACGGTACGTCCTGGACCCCCGCCGGGGACATCGGAGGCGATCCGCGCGATTTTGCCACCGACGGCACCAACATCATCGGCGTCGGCTTTCATACCGGGCCGGGCAATACCGCGGGCGTCATCTACTCCACCGACGGGATCAGTTGGACTGAAATCGCCACGGCGCCGGGGCCCAGCGCTTTTCTCTCGGTGGCTATTGGTTCAGTTACCACATCCAGCCCCTGACTTTCGAGATTTTGGAATTGCGATTTCGCGCCGGCTATTAATCGCATCTTCGGCGCGTGAAAAGTCGGTTTTCAGGGGGACCCCGTCACCCGTGTAGTTTTTTACTGGCCGGCGAAACTATGTTCGTGTATACTCAACAACATCGGTGATTCCTTCGCCGTCGGTTGAACCATGTCCCTGACTCTATTCCATCCCGCCGTCAAGACCTGGTTCGAGCAGGAGTTCCAGGTGCCCACGGAGGCTCAGTCCGCCGCCTGGCCGGCCATCAAGGAAAAACGAAACGCCCTCATCGCGGCGCCTACCGGTTCAGGTAAAACCCTCGCGGCATTTCTGGCGGCCATCGATGATCTGGTACGGGACGCTGAACGGGGTGAGCTCCCCGAGGAAACCGGAGTCATTTATATTTCGCCTCTGAAGGCGCTCGGAAATGATATCGAGAAGAATCTGCGTGGGCCGCTGGCGGGCATTCAGGCGCGGCTCGAGCGGGAAGGGTTGCCCGTTCCGCGCATTCAGGTTGCCGTCCGGTCGGGGGACACTCCCGCGTCGAAGCGGGCGGCTATGTTAAAGCGTCCACCGCACATCCTGGTAACCACGCCCGAATCCTTCTTTCTATTGCTGACCAGCCAGGGTGGACGGGGCATGATTCGCACCGCTCATACGATCATCGTGGACGAGATTCACGCCATCGCCGGAAGCAAGCGCGGGTCTCACCTGAGTCTGTCGCTGGAACGCATGGAAGCTCTTCGCGCGGAATACCTGGCCGAGCAAAATAGGCCCGCTCTTCCCCTGGTGCGCGTGGGCCTATCCGCCACTCAGAAACCCATTGAGCGCATTGCTCATTTTCTGGTGGGGGATCGCGTCAATGGGCATCCGGACCGTAATCATATTCGTAAGGTTTGTTCCATCCTGGATTCGGGCCATAAGCGAAAATTAAAACTGGAACTTGAAATTCCCCGGACGCAGCTGACCGCGGTCATGCCCAATGAAGTTTGGGATGAACTCTATGATCGTCTGGCGGAACTGATTCAAGAAAACACCACGACTCTGATCTTCGTCAATACTCGTCGAATGACCGAACGCCTTTCGCGAGAGCTGGAGGATCGGATCGGGGACGTCGTCGCCGCGCATCACGGTTCCATGTCGAAGGACAAACGCTTCGCCGCTGAAACCCGCTTGAAAAACGGGGAGCTCAAAGCGCTGGTAGCCACTTCATCGCTGGAGCTGGGGATCGATATCGGGGCCATTGATCTCGTCTGCCAGATGGGAGCTACGCGCTCTATTTCCGCATTCCTTCAGAGAGTCGGTCGAGCCAGTCACCAGGTCCATGGTACGCCCCGGGGTATAATTTTTCCGCTCAGCCGTGATGAACTGGTTGAATGTACGGCCATGCTGGACGCCGTTCGCCGGGGAGAACTGGATGAAATTTTGATTCCGCCCGCCCCCCTGGATATATTGGCCCAGCAAATCGTTGCCGAGGTTTCGCAAAAGCAATACAAGGAAGACGACCTGTTCGCCTTAATGAAGAAATCATTTTCGTATCGGGAGCTCTCGCGGGAAAATTTCGATTCGATTATCCAGATGCTCGTGGAAGGGTTTTCTCGCCGGCGCGGTCGCGGCGCGGCATACCTGCATCATGATATCGTAAATCAACGCGTGAGCGCCCGGCGCGGCGCGGGCCTGGCTGCTCTAACTTCAGGTGGCGCCATTCCGGATAATTTCGACTACGAAGTTATCCTGGAACCCAAAGGCATCTTTCTTGGAACCGTCAATGAAGACTTCGCCATCGAGAGCATGGCGGGAGACGTCTTTCAACTGGGTAATCATTCCTGGCGAGTCCTACAGGTTACCGCCGGCAAGGTCCGGGTCTCGGACGCCGGCAATACGCCGCCCAGTATTCCCTTCTGGTTGGGGGAAGCACCGGCTCGCACCAGTGAGCTTTCATATGCCGTGGCGCGTTTACGAGAGGATATCTCAAACTTGCTGGGAGAGTTTTCACCGGCGGAAGCAGTCACGGGTGCTTCTGTCGCGGACGAGGACTGGCTTCGTCCCGCGCTGGAATATGTACAACAAGAGATTGGCATCGAAGAAGCCGCCGCGCACCAACTGGTTTCCTACATTGGCCTGGGTAAACTAGCGCTAGGAGCCATGGCCACTCAGGATCGAGTCATCATCGAGAGATTCTTCGACGAAGCCTCGGACATGCACCTGGTGATTCATTCGCCCTTCGGCGGTCGCTTGAATCGTGCCTGGGGTCTGGCTCTACGTAAGCGGTTTTGCAAGAAGTTTAATTTCGAACTGCAGGCCGCCGCCACCGAAGACAACATCGTGCTCTCGCTTGGGTCGACTCATAGCTTTCCGTTGGAGGAAGTGAAGTCCTACCTCCATTCCAATACGGTTCGAGATGTACTCATTCAGGCCATGCTGGATGCGCCCATGTTCGAAATTCGCTGGCGCTGGAATGCAAGTCGTGCCCTGGCCATTCCGCGCTGGATGGGCGGCAAAAAGGTTCCGGCCAACATTCAGCGCATGCGGGCCCAGGATCTCGTGGCCCAGGTCTTTCCGGATCAAATCGCCTGCCAGGAAAATATCGCCGGTCCCAGAGAGGTGCCGGACCATCCGTTGGTGAATCAAACCATCGATGACTGTTTGCACGAAGCCATGGACATCGAGCAATTGGAAGGTCTCTTGCGCAGAGTCGAGGCGGGGGAGATTGAATTTCTATTTCGTGACTTAAGAGAGCCTTCGCCCCTGGCGGCCGAAATTCTAAACGCGCGCCCGTACGCGTTTCTGGATGACGCGCCCCTGGAGGAAAGACGTACCAACGCCGTGGCCAATCGTCGCTGGTTGGATCCTTCGCAAGCAATGGAACTGGGACAGTTGGATCCCCTGGTCATCGCCGAAGTTCGCAAGCAGGCCTGGCCCGATTGTCGTAACGCGGATGAATTGCATGATGCGCTGGTGCTCATGGGATTTCTCACGGCCGAGGAAATCGAAAGCGAAGGTTGGAGCAGTTACTGTCGAGAGCTTCGCGCGCAGAAACGGGCCACGGTCCTCCAGACGCGGAACGGACAGGTGCATCTGGCCATTGAAAGATTGCCTCTCTTTCAGGCGCTTTTTCCTGGGGCGGATTTTCAACCGGCGCTTGTGCTGCCGGAGAAATTGGCGGTAAAAACCTGGAGTCCGGAAGAGGCAATGGT
>CAZGYS010000527.1:0-4993 GCA_964530305.1 uncultured Leptospiraceae bacterium | reverse complement strand
CCGGCGAGTTCGTCGATGACCGGTCCGAGAATTTTACACGGTCCGCACCATTCAGCCCAGAAGTCGACCAGTACGGGCTTGTCGGATTCCAGAACGTCTTTCTGGAACGATGCATCAGTAGTTTCATTTGCCATGATTCTGCTCCTCGATTCTTCTTTGTATGTGTAACAAAAATTTCGGTATATTTTTCAATGCCGGTGGGCCCTGAGACCCTTGTTTTCTTCGCTCTTCCCGGGGTTCGGCATACCCCCCACCGTATATATTGAGAAGAAATGTCCGCCAAAAGGTTACGGCAAGTAGATTTTTTTTGTCATTTACAGAGCCTACCTTCGCGCCAATTTGTCGGAATCCGCCGAGGCAATCGGCTGTAAGCAGGCTATTGGAGGCCCCATGGAATCATCCGCCGACCAGCAAACATTGGGAGGGCTAATTAAATCCTCACTCAAGGAATTGCCCGCTAATCTTTTGCGCGGCGGCGTAATCGGTCTGGCCAACATCATCCCCGGCGTGTCCGGAGGCACCATGGCCCTGATCCTGGGCATTTATGAGCGCCTCATCGATGCCATCCATAATATCAGCCTGGACACGGTTAAGGCCGTTCTGGGCGTGCTGCGCTTCAACAAGGAGGGCCTGCGTAACTTTACCCGGGAGCTTCAGCGCATCGACGCAATCTTTCTGGCCGTGCTGGGTATCGGTGCCTTTCTGCTGATCATCATCCTGGCCCGGGTCATGACCTATCTGCTGGAGGCCTGGCACGACCCCACCTACGGATTCTTTTTCGGGCTGGTCTTTCTCTCCGCCGTGGCGCCCTACAAGATGATTCGCAAGCACGGGCCGTCCACGATTGTCGCCGGCCTCATTGCCGTGGCGGCGATCATCGCCGTGTCCAGCACCGTATCCAGTGATACCCTGATCAAGCGGGCCCAGGTTAAGCACGAACGTGAACTGCAAAAAAAGGCCGCGGCCAAAGCCTCCGCGACGGGCGCCCCCGACGCGAAAGCCGTCAAAAAATCGCGCCTGCCCATTACCTTTGCCGTGAAGCACGACGGCATGAAGTACTTCTTCTTTTTCCTGGCCGGGGCCGTGGCCATCTCCGCCATGATCCTGCCGGGGGTGAGCGGTTCGTTCCTGATGCTCTTGATGGGCGTCTACTTCGACATCCTGCGCGGTATCACCGAGGGCGATGTTCTGCTGCTGGCCAGTTTCGCCCTGGGTTGCGTGACGGGCGTGGTGGTCTTTTCACGTCTCTTAAGTTATCTGCTGCATAACTTTCACGATCTGACCATGGCCTTTCTCATGGGGCTGGTCATCGGCTCCCTCTGGCTCATCTGGCCCTTCAAGCACACGGCCATGGTGGGCGGCAAGGCGGTGTATCTGACCAATCGCCTGCCCGACGCGCTTACGGCCAATGAGTGGCTGACGTTCCTCACCATGTTCGCCGGCGCGATTCTCGTGGCCTGGATGATCTGGATTGAGTCGCGGAACGAAGCCGCGGACAACAAGCCGGCTCAATAAGCTCTACGTCTGTCCGAGCGCCGGGAACTTGAAGGGCGGGCCGTTGCCGCTTTCGTCCTGGAGGGGAAAATCGCCGCGCACGAACAGGGGCGATTCGTCGTAGACGTCGGCGGCTTCGTATTCGAGATCGAAGAGCTCGGGCGTGAAGTAGAACATGATTTCGTCGCAGGCGTTCCCCAGCATGGCCGGAAGGATTTCGCCCAGGGCGATTTGCCCCGCGTCTTTCGGAAACACCAGGTCGTACAGGCGCAAGACGCGTTCCTCGATTTCGTAGAACAGGGCGATTTCCCGTTCCGGCCAGTATAGAATGGAATCGCCGTAGGCCAGGATGGCGTAAAAATAGAGAATGTGTTCGTAACCGGGAGATCCGAAGCGCCGGGTCAGAGGCGCTCTGCGTTCGGCCAGCTTCCTTAAGAGTTGCCAGTCTTCGTCCGCGGCCATGTTCAGCGTTCGCGTCGCGGCCGCGGCCGACGCGCGCGTGTTTGGAAAGTCCGCGCGGAACAGATGTTCGCGAACGGGGCGAAAGCCGAACTTCGTATAAAAGTCCAGCACCGAATCATTGGCAAAAAGAAAAAACAAATCCGCGGTCGCGTCGAAGTCCGCGAGGACGGTTTCCATCAAGCGCCGCGAATGCCCTTGCTTGTAAAACTCCGGCAGGGTTCCCACGGCCGAAAATTGAACGCCGCGCTTCTCGGCGCCGTCGATGAACAGGTCCATGATGGAAACCGACACATTGGAGATGATGCGGCCGGAATCCTCGAAGAGTGAGTAGGCCTGGTAATTGTCGTTCCAGCAACCCCGGGCGTCCCACTCGGCGAAGGACGCGCCGTAGAGGGCCCTGGGCGTGAATTCCAGGTAGGCTTGCTTTCGTGCCGGATCCGAATGATAATTGGAAATCAGTCGTAGCGGGGAATTACTCATCTCCGCTCTTTTGCTCCGTATCCCCGGCCGCGTCCTGGACCACGGGATTGGATTTCAAATACAGATGCTTGAGATTGCGCATGCCGTTGAGTTCGGGCGGCCAACTGCGCAGATTGTTATTGTTTAGATACAGGCGACGCAGATTGGGCATGTCTCCCATCTCGGGCGGCAGTTCGCGCAGATTGTTATTGCTCAAGTACAATCGCCGCAGGTTCTTCAGGCGACTGATTTCCGGCGGCAGGGTTTCCAGATGATTGTTGCTGAGGATCATCAGCTTCAAGGATTCCAGATCCCCGATGGAAGCGGGCAACGTATCCAGGCGATTTTCGTCCAGGTCCAGATGTTTGAGGCGACGCAGACCGCCGATTTCAGCCGGCAGTTCCTGGATTTGATTATCGCACAGATACAGCCATTTCAGGTTTTCGGGCAGGCCCCCGGGCGGAACTTTCAAGCTGTTATTGTTCACGTTCAGCCATTCCAGGCTTTCGAGATCCCCGGAAGCGAAATGCAATTCCTCCAGGCGATTCCCCGCGAAGTTAAAAGCCTTTAGATTGGCCAGCTTGCCGAAGTCCGGATGCACGCGCGTGAGTTTGTTTTCGCGCATGTAGAGTTCGCGCAGCTTGACCAGACCCGTGATTTCGGACGGAATCTCCCGCAGGTAGTTCTCGTTCAGGTTCAGGCGCTTGAGGTTGACGAGTCGTTCCAATTCCCCGGGCCACTCTTGCAGGCCGTTGCCGATGAGGCACAGGGTTTCAAGATTCGTTAGGTAGAGGACTTCCGGCGGCAGACCCTTGAGCAGTCCGCCCTTGAGAACCAGCTTGCGAAGCGCGGGCTTGTAGATGCGGGAGAGTTCCTCCGAAATCTGGTCCGAACTTACGACATTGATGTGGAGTTCACGCTTGAGTTCCAGATCGTCCATGGATACTCCAGTATCAGGATACTCGTGAAATCGTCGCGCTTTATTTTTTTACGCGCCAGATGCTGTCCACGAAGTAGCCCCGCGAATCCTCGATGTTCTGCACGACCTCGAAGCCGTTGTTTTCGGCCAGGGCCTGGATGTCGCGGCGATAGTACTTATAGGAATATTCCATGTGGATCGGTTCCGCCGTTTCAAATGAGAACGTGCGGTTCAGGCGCCCAATGTGCACTTCCTGCGGTCGAGCACTGATCAGGTAGGATTCCATGGCCGAAAGCATGGGATTATAAACGGCGTAGTGATCGAATTGTTCGGGCTCAAAATCGGCGTCCAGTTCGCGATTGATGCGGCGCAACAGGTTCAGGTTGAATTCACGGGTCACGCCGGAGTCGTCGTCGTAGGCCCCCCGCAGAACACTGATCTCTTTTTTCAGGTCGAAACCGATGAGCACGAGATCCCCGGCGTTCAAGACGCTCCAGAGGCGACACAGAAATCCGTGGGTGGCGCGCGGATTAAAGTTACCGATGTTGGAACCCAGGAAGAGAACGAAATTGCGTTCGCGACTGTTTTGATTCAGCCAGCCCAGGGCGCGAAAGTAGTCCGCCTCCAGGGCGCGGGCGCGCGTGTCCGGGTGCTTCTCTCGGAGGCTGTCCATCAGGGTAACCAGCGCGCCGTGGGAGATGTCGATGGGTACGTATTCGAAGTTCAACTGGTCCTTGAGAAATTGCTCGATGAGCAGAAAGGACTTGTGGCCGTCTCCCGAACCCAGCTCCACCAGATTGACGGCTTGTTCGGGAACCAGGCGCGCGCTTTCGCGTACGAGATTACTGATGCGATCGCGATTGTCCCGCAGGATCTCGTATTCGCAACGGGTGAGATAGTATTCCTCCAGGTTCGTGATGTCCTGGAAGATTTCGCTGCCGCGGGTGTCGTAGAACCAGCGCGAAGACAGCTCCTTGGGTTCCGCCGTGAGTCCCAGCAGAACGTCGTGGGCGAACTCCTCCACCGGATTCAGGGTTTCGCTTTCGGACAGGCGCTTGATACTGGTCTTTTGATCGGTTTGCGTGCTCATGGTATTCCCCGGATGTAACTCTTCCTATTTTATTCGGCCAGGCGAAAGCCGCTGAACTGCCAGCGCTTATCGCTCTGAAAAAAATTGCGATAGGTGTCTCGAATGTGCCATCGGGCGGTTCCGTGGGAGCCGCCTTTCAGGACGCGTTGATCATTCATGAATTTGCCGTTGTATTCGCCGATGGCGCCGGCTTCGGGCACGAAGCCCGGATAGGGTAGATAAGAACTGACCGTCCACTCCCATAAATCGCCGTACATCTGGCGGGGCAGATCCCGGTTTTCTTCCCCGGGGCCCCGGTCCGGCGCGGCATTGTGAATGCCGTTCTCCAGGAAGTTCGTGGTCTTACACTGGGGAGAAACGCTGCGCGCCGCCAATTCCCATTCGTACTCGGTGGGCAGGCGCGCGCCCTTCCAGGAGGCGAAGGCGGCCGCCTCGAAAAAAGAAACATGACTCACCGGCTCGTGGGGATTCAGCGGGCCGTCCCCGCGCAGGGTGAATACGCGCCATTGGCCGTCTATTTTTTCCCAGTAGAGCGGGGCGCGCCAACCTTCCTGCTGCACGTGATCCCA
>CAZGYS010000526.1:0-5005 GCA_964530305.1 uncultured Leptospiraceae bacterium | reverse complement strand
AGGCGGTCCAATGGGCCGCGGGATCGTTCAACAGGCTCAGATAAATAATGCCCATGCGAAAGGCCGCGAAGAAAACCAGCAAGCCCGCCGAGAACAGTAGGACTTCAGCCGCGAGAGGCTTGTTACGAGACGGTTTTCCGACCGCGTCGGGAGGGTTCGCGCCGGTTTGTTTCGGATTGGGAACTTGAGCGGATTGCGATTTTCGCCTGGCTCTTGAGCCGCGCCTCTTTCTCGAGCCATCGCCGCGTTTTTTTGAAGGCGCACCCGTTTTTGAATGCGCTTCCGGCTTCGGACGCGCTTTCGATTTCGAAGACGCATCCGATTCGGACGCCTTTGAGCGTAAGTTTAAAAAATCACGAATGAACGCAAAGCGACTCGAGGGGCGAGCCGCTTTGCGGGAGCTGGAATCAGACAATCGGTATCAGAGATACTTTTGTAGAAGTTCCCGGGCCCGGGCACTGCCCAGTTCGCTCTTGCCGAAACCCGGAACCGCGCCTTCCTGTACGGCTTGTTCCTGGGCTTCCGCGAAATTGGAAATCAGCATGACGGGAACTTTCGTTTTGCCGTTGCCGTTTCGCATCATTCGGACCAGCTCCATGCCGTCCGAATAGTCCCGGTCGATTTTTCGATTTACGAGAACCAGATCAAAGGATTCTTTTTCCAGTATGGTTATGGCTTCGCTGGGCAGAGCCACCTGGGTCACCTGGGCGCCCATGGACTCGGCGAAATGGCGAATGGCCGCGTGATCGGGCGCGCACTGGCCCACATCAAGAACTCTTTTTTTGTCATTACTCATCGCAGTACCCTATCAAATCTTAATCAGGTATTTACGAATTTAGACGCCGGAAGGCCTCTCTGGTTTCATAAAAGGCGGTTTCATGAAAATCGAAATGAAAAACGAATTCATGAAACGTCGCGCCGAATCGCCCCTCGAATCGGCATTTCCTGAAACTACCGGGTCCCGTGAGCCGCTCCTCGGCGCAATAATTTTACTATTCAGCGCGGCCCGCGCCGGGAATGAGGACATAGTCCGCGCGTCCGGGGAGGCACGCGGCGATCATCATCCAGGTAAGGAAAATTCCATGTCCATGAAATGCGGTATCGTCGGTTTGCCAAATGTCGGTAAGTCCACGATCTTCAATGCGATAACCAAAGCAGGCGCGCAGGCCGCCAACTATCCGTTCTGTACCATCGAGCCCAATGTGGGGCGCGTGGACGTCCCGGATCCGCGCCTGGACAAACTGGCGGAAATAGTCCAACCCCAAAATGTCGTTCCGGCCTTCACGGAATTCGTGGACATCGCCGGCCTGGTGGAGGGCGCCAGCAAGGGCGAGGGCCTGGGCAACAAGTTTCTTTCGCACATTCGCGAGACCCAGGCCGTGGCCCACGTCGTACGCTGTTTCGAGGACGAGAATATTACCCATGTGCGCGGCGGAGTAAATCCGGTGGATGATATTCGCGTCATTAACCTTGAACTGATCCTGGCGGACATGGAATCGCTGGAAAAGCAAATGCTCAAACTGGAGAAGAAGGCGCGCTCCGGGGAAAAAGAAGCAAAGGTGCTGCACGAACTGGGCAAGCGCATTCTGGATCATCTGGGCAATGAAGCCCCCCTGCGCACCATGGATTTGAACGAGGACGAACGAGCGCTCGCGGCGGATTTTCATTTGATCTCAGCCAAACCCGTACTCTATGTCGTCAACGTGGACGAAGCCGACGCGGCCGAGGGCAATGCCCACACGAAGGCCGTGGAAGAGATGGCCGCGGCCGAAGGGGCCGGCGTCGTGCGCATTTGCGGTCGCATCGAGGAAGAGGTGGCCGTGCTCGACGGCGAAGAGCAAAAGGAATACCTGGAAAGCATGGGCCTGGAGGAGCCGGGCTTGAATCGCATGATTCGTTCTTCCTACGCGCTGTTGAACTTAATTACATTTTTCACCGCGGGGGAAGTCGAGGTGCGTGCCTGGACCACCGCTCGGGACAGTTCCGCGCCCGAGGCCGCGGGCGTGATCCATACGGACATGCAGAAGGGATTTATCCGCGCCGAGGTTACCGCCTACGACGACGTGATGAGTTCCGGTTCCATGAACGCGGCCAAGGACGCCGGCAAAATGCGATTGGAAGGTAAGGAATACGTCGTCAAGGACGGCGATGTGTGCTACTTTAGATTCAACGTTTAACGCGGCAATCACATGATTTACAACTACAAGGACCTGCAACCCAAACTGGCGCCCGACGTCTTCGTGGCGCCGGACGCGTGGGTGATCGGAGACGTGGAAATCGGCGCCGGTTCCAGCGTGTGGTTCGGCAGCGTTGTTCGGGGCGACGTGCACTATATTCGCATCGGCGAAAACACGAACATTCAGGATCATTCCGTGCTTCATGTCACGGGCGGCAAGTTCGCGCTGGAAATCGGCAACAATGTAACCCTGGGTCATCGCGTTACCGTGCACGGTTGTACTTTGCGGGACCATGCCTTCGTGGGCATCGGCGCCACCGTCCTGGATAATTGCGAAATCGGCGAATTCGGATTTCTAGCGGCGGGCGCCCTGTTGACGCCGGGAAAAAAGATTCCGCCTCGCATGGTGGCCATGGGATCGCCCGCGAAGGTCGTGCGCGAAATCACGCCCGAGGAAGAGGCCATGATGATTCGCACGGCGGAGAAGTATCGCAATCTGGGCCGGGACTACCGGGACCCGGAAAAGTTCGGCGAAATTACCTGACCCATGAAAACCCGGCTCTTGAATCTGCCCATCGTGACCGAGAAGGGGGATCTGCGCATGCTGCAGATATTGTCCCTTTTCGTCATCGCCGCGGCGATTCTCATGCCCATGGACGGCACCGGGTTTTCCATCTGCGTCTTTTATAACTTAACGGGGATTCCCTGTCCGGGCTGCGGACTCACGCGCTCGGTAACCCATTCCCTGCACGGGGGCCTGCACGCGGCGTTTTTGTACAATCCCTTCGGACCACTCATCGCGTTGCTGGTCGTTTTTTTCGCGCTGAGCGCATTTCTGCGCCCCCTTACAAATTTCTTCAAGCGCTTCGAAAAACCCATCATTCGCTCCATGCTCATCATGGGCGCCTGCCTGGTAATTTTCGGCATCGTGCGCGCCGTGCTGCTGACGCAAAACCCGGCCGCGCTGGAAGGCTTTTCCCATTCCTTCCAGGATCCTCGTCTGCATGACTTCTTTATAAACTTGTTCCGTTGACCGGCCACTGAATTCACGGAAACCACTGAAAAGGGGAGGACGTGACGCGAACGACCCCACCCGGAAAAATTCCGTGCCTTCGGTGTGTTTCGTGGCTTTCTAGCGTGAAGGCAGCTTTCGCACGAGCTGATCCGCCAGTCGCAAGAATTCCACCCGCAGCTGAACCAGCGCGATTTCCCGCTCAATCAAGTCCGTGCGCGCTTGTTCAAGCTGGACCCGAGCCCGGGAAAGTTCCGTGAAACCCGAACGCCCCAGGCGATAGTCATAACGCTCCGCGCGGAGAATCGCCGCCGCCGTCTTGCGCCTTTCGCGGGCCAGCTTCAGGAGCTCCCGTCCGGCCTTGACTTGATGAGAGAGGATGGTCAGGTCCCGATCCAGGTTCAGGGAGCGGGCGCGAGTTTCCATGCGCGCTCGTTTCGAATCCAGGTTGGCCGCGGCCGCGCGGGCCTTCTCCAGGCGTCGGCCGAAATTCAGGTTAAGGGAAGCGCCAAAGTAAAAGCGTCGGTCCGGTCGCGGCAGGTCGTAGCGGCTACCCAGGACTTCGTAACCGGCGAACATTTCCGCGGAAGGCAGGAGATTGGCTTCCTGAATTTCGCGTTCCAGGATGCCTTCCCGGGCCAGCAGTTTTAAAATGTTACGCGTGCGCGCGCCCGGTTTTGAGCCGACGTCGCGGGAATCCAGTTCAGGAAGCCGGGTAACCGGATTAGCGTCCATGTTCAGACCGGCCAGAAAGGCGATGCGGACGCGGGATGTTTTTTCCTCCGCCCGGGCGGCGGCCAGGCTTTCCCGCGCGGTGATCAAGTCCAGGCGACTCTTGCGAATCTCATTGCGATAGGCGACTCCGAAACGAGCCTTGCGTCGCGTCAGATTGTAAATGCTTCGAGCTTCGTCCGCGGCGGAACGGGCGGCCGCGGTTCGTTCCCGCGCGCGATGCCGACTTAAATAGACGACCAGCAGGGAGGCCAGGTAGTCTTCGTAGGCTTCCACGATCTGATGACGAGCCAGCGCGGTTTGCACCTGTACCTGGCGTATGGTCTTACGCGTGGCGCGTCCGAAGGCATTGCGACCAATCGCCTGGCCGACTTCGAAGCCCATGGTCGTGGTTCTTCGCGCCGCCCCGGCCCCCGAATCCGTGCCCTTGCTGTAGTTCAAGGCCAGGCGCGTGCCGGTTTCGGGAAATAGTTTCGTCAGCGAAACGCCGTAACGTCGGTCGGAGATCCGCTCCTTGCCGTCCGCGGGAATAAAAACCCCGTAGGTGCCGTTGACGCCCAGCAGCAAATCATCGGCCGGGATGGCCAGGGCCTTGCCGTAACGTAAGTAGAGGCGCTGCATGAGGATCAGTTGAAAATTGGGATCATGGCGAAGAACGCGATTTAGAAACGCGCGAAAGCTCATGACCTGTCCGTCGGGCGCGGCGGTCGTGATGGGTCCTGCTTTCTGTGAACGCAACGGCGCCGCGAAAGTCGCCCATACGAACAGGAACGCAAGCGCGAAACGGAACACTCTTTGCCCGGAGACGGTCATGCGTCGGCCTCGGGAAGACGAATTCTTTTTTCGTGCTCGAAGCTGGCCAGTATGGGCACGAGCACCAGCGTGATGCCCACTGAAAATACCAGGCCCCAGGAGAGGGTAAGCATCATGTCGGCCAGCATGGAGTCGTAACCCAGTACGCCATAGGCCGAGGGTAACAAGCCGGCGGCCGTCGTGACCGTCGTAAGAAATACGGCTCGCAGGCGCGTCGTGGAAAGTTCAGCGATGGTCCGGTACAAATCCGCGCGGGAATCGAAGTCCTTCAT
>CAZGYS010000525.1:0-5009 GCA_964530305.1 uncultured Leptospiraceae bacterium | reverse complement strand
CCCTTTCGGGCAGGGCTGCCTGCTCGCGCGCCGCCTCATTGAGAGCGATGTGCGTACGGTGGAGGTCAGCTATACCGGATGGGATACGCACGTGAACAACTTTACCTCCATGCCGCTGCTGTGTCAGACCATGGACCAGGCGGTGGCCGCCTTGTTCGGCGGCGGTTTCGCCATGGCGGCGGGGTTCGCGCGTAGCGGCCTGGCCGATTACCTCACGGCCGGCTTCGGCGGTCTGGGCAATCTCCATCCTCTGCTGCTCGTGCTCGTGATAGCCCTGGGCGTTACCTTTCTCACCGAATTTACTTCCAACACGGCGTCTACGCAATTACTCTTGCCGGTGCTGGCTTCCATGGCCGCGGCCCTCAAGGTTAATCCCATGCTCTTGATGCTGCCCGCCGTCTATTCCGCGTCCATGGCCTTCATGATGCCCGTGGCCACTCCGCCCAATGCGATTATCTTCGGCAGCGAAAAAATTAAGATTGCCGAAATGGCGCGCACGGGTTTCCTCTTGAACCTCATGGGCGCCCTGGTCATATCGACCAGCGTCTACTTTATCGTGACCTACGTCTTTAACATAGACATGAACAGTTTCCCGGACTGGGCACTTCCAAAATGAAACGATTCCTTCGCATTGAATTCGCGGTGCTTGTGTTGATCTTGCTCATCGGAGCCGGAGCACTCTACTTCCACGGCAATTCCGGAAGCAACGAGCAAGCTCGGGCTTCCTTGAAAAAGCACATCGCCGGAGACATCATCGCGCGTGCGCAGTCCGCGAACGGGCGAGTCCTGGCCAGCGCGGCGCTGGACGGAACCATCCAGCTCTATGACGAAAAGGGCCGGCCTTCAGGCGTTGCCCTGCCGCCCCCCGCTGAAACGAACACGACCAACGGGCGGCGAACCCTTACCGCTCTGGCTCTGTCCGCCGGCGGAGAAAAAGTCCTCAGCGCTTATTCCGACGGCGAAATCATCGAACGCAATGCCGGCGGCGGCGGGCTGAAGCGAATTCGCGCGGCGGGCGGGGAACCGGCGAGCGCCCTGCTTGCGCTTCGGGACGATATCGTAATCGGCAATGAGAACGGCGAAATCCTGCTCCTGTCACGTGATACGGAAAAGACGACGGCGTTTCCTTCCGGGAATCGCGTCGGAGCCGTGCGCATTCTAGTGAGCAACGGAAGCAAACTGGCCGCCGCGGGAGACGACGACCTGGTATCCGTCCATGAAATCCCGTCGCGCAAGCTCATGGCCGCGCCGCGCGTGACGGGAGCGCCCATCGCATCGCTGGCGTTCGATGACGCCGGCCGCCGACTATTCATCGCCACCGAGGGAGACGGTCTGCGGGTGTACGGCCCCGGCCCCGAGAAACTTTTTACCCTGCTCGCGCGCGGAGCACGCGGCCGCGGTCTGCTCTCCATTGCCCATGGGAAAGACACGCTGGCGGCGGGTACTCGCGACGGTCCCGTCCTGCTCTTTGATTTGCCCAAAGACGCCCTTGCGAAATCGACTTCGGGCCGAACGCCGGAACTTCGCCCCGCGCGCATTCTCCGGGGGCACCTGGAAGGCGCCGTGTTGTTGGCCTTCAATGATGAGGGCTTACTCAGCGCCGCGCGGGATGACAGCATTCGCCGCTGGCGATTGGACGGCACGCCCATCGACCCGCCCTATCTCGGTCATCCGGACCGGGTACGCCACCTGGTCTTCGCGTCCGGGGGCAATGTCGTCGGCGCCGCGCTGGGCGGAAACGGCGTGGAGAACGCCGTATGGCTCTGGAGCCCGGGAGGAAAACTGCTGGCACGTCATCGCGGCCATGAGCAGGACGTGGACTGCCTGGTGATTTCGCGCGACGGCCGCAAACTGGCCAGCGGCTCATCGGACAACACCATTCGCCTGACTTCCCTGGGCAAGGACGGTAAAGCCGCGGGAACCGTACGCGTGTTGAAAGACCACGACCGACGCATCACGCGCCTGGACTTCAGCCCGGATGGTCGCTATCTATTGAGCGCGTCGGGAGACGGAACCATTCGCCTTCGCAATCCCGACACCGGACGCGTCCTGTCCGTATTGCGTGGTCATCGCGGCACGGTTACGCGCGCGCGCTTCAGTGACGATGGTCGCTTCATCTTGAGCGGCGGCGGAGACCGAACCTTGCGGCTCTGGCCCGTAACTCCGGCCGGTGACGCCGACAAACGCCCGGTAGGCGAGGCGAAAGTATTCAAGGGCCACACCCTGGGCATTACGGCCGCGGCCGTGAGTCCACGCGGAGAACTTATCGCGTCGGCGGCCTGGGACCGGACCGTGCGCCTTACGAACGTGAAAGCCGGAACCGGGCGCGGCATACAACTTCCCGAACGTCAGTGGATCATCTCGCTCGCGTTTCACCCCACGCGAAAAATCATCGCCGGAGGAGGCTGGGACGGCGGCCTGCGCTTCTGGGACTACCAGGGTCGTGAACTCGCGCGAATCGCGGACATACACGGGGGTCGGGTATCCGCCCTGGCCTTCAGCCCGGACGGCAAGGTTCTGGCGACTTCAAGTTACGATCGCGTCGTACGTCTGCATGAATTAAAGGATATGCTTCCGTAATCGATTTCGCGCGGCGGCTTTCAATATTAACAAATAAATACTCACCGCGGCGATTATTCCTCTTGACCAGCTTTCGCGCGATTCCAGACTAACGGGAGCGCCTGATGGAGAAACTCGATTCCACAACAACCGAGCCGGGCTCGGTATTCATCGATGCAACGGAACGGGCCCGACTACACATGCGCCGGGCTGAACGGATCAAGGCATGCATCGGTCCGCAAACCTACAAGTGGGCGCGACGAGCACGCCCATTGTTCAACATGCCTTATCTCATGGGACGAGTATGGGTGCGGGGTTTTGAACACATGCCCTTGTTCACCGAACCGGCCCCTATTCTTGCCTTCGCGCACAAGAAGATCCACGACGTCTGCGTAGTTACCAACTTTCTGATGGCGCGCCCCCTCGAGAGGTTCCATAACCTTACTCTGGTGGCTCAGGGCGGTCTGTTTAACGGTATATATCCCTGGCGAGATCTCACGCCCGCTTTTATTCAACGCAGTTTTCTCAGACGCCCGGCCGCGGCTCTGGCTCGGCTGCTGGGACGAGGGATCAGTTTCTTCATGCGCGTCGTGAACGCCAACCCCGTCTTTCGCGAAGGTTCGGATCTTCCGACCACTCCCGAGGCCTACAATCATCATTCCTTCGCTGGAGAACTGATCATGGGCATGCCTCACGCGGATTTCGTTAAATTCGCCAACCGCGAAACACGTAACTCCGTAATCAACACCCAGCGAGAGCTGGTCGAGTTGAACCGCACTTTCGTGATTTTTCCCGAGGGGATCTACATGCACGACGGCGCCATCGCCGAGACTCAGGACCTTACGGGCGTGGCCGCGTTTCGCAAGCGCAGGGCCGTGCATTTCATTTCCATGACTTATGACGAACTGTGCCCCGATCGCCTGGGGCGAATCGACGCCTGGCTGGACATCGCGCCTCTAGCGGGGCCGCCGACCGGACGCGAGGACATCGCCGATTTCCTGGCGGCAGGTCGCAAGCAACTCCAGGACAATTCGGTTATTACCGCCTCCCACCTGATTGCCCTGGCCTTGAACGAATTGCGCGAACGAGAAAAATTCACCCGCGCCGAACTGGTCGAACGCTTCGAGCAACTGGCCGCGCGAACAATCCAAAGCCCGCTACTTTTCGACCCGAACCTGGCACGAGAAGAGTATCGCCGGGATCGCCTGAAACGTTTCCTGCGTTCTCGAAGCCGCTGGTTTCGCCGCAAGGGGAACGACCTTTACCCGCGCCGCGACGAAATGCAAAAATTCCTCGAGTCCGAGCGCACCGTGGACGACATCACCTGGAACTGCAATAATGTTCGCCATGCCGCCGACTATCTTACCGCCGGGGCATAACCGGAGCGACGGAAAAGGTATTGCCGGGTCGTCGCGGAAGCCTTAAGCTGGTTGCGTGATTCCCCGGAAGCTCATCGCTTTTTTCATTTGCTTGTTGCTTTTTCCGTTCCTGGCCGGTGACGCCGCGCGCCCGGAGAAATATCTGGACGGCGAAGGCAAACAAGTTCGTCGCGCGCTTGAGGGAATCGCCATGCGGCGGGTGCGCTCCTTCATTCCGCCGAAAAAAAACGCGCATCCCCGAAAAAACACGAACAAAAAACGTCGCGGAAAAGCACGTATCGCCTATCCGCACAGCTCCAGGGCCGATCTGCGTCGCTGGGAAAAACTATTGAGTAGGACGCCCAGCCGCTACGGCATGTTCGTTTCGATCTTTGATCGCCGCACGCGCAAACTCATCGGCTGTATGGGTGGACTGCATCCGACGCGGGACAATCTGCTGGCCGAGGTAGAGCACTGGACGAATATCGCCCTGCTGCACGACCCCCGTCGCCTGCAAGGCAATCGGCGCAAATCGCCCCTGGCCCGTGACGCCGGACGCGCCCTGCTCATCATTACCCTGATCGAACGCGTCGAATCCGCGGGCCACTTCATGGAAGTGGACAGCATTCGCCATGGCCTAATGGTCCGTTATCGCGGGCGCGCGGAACTGGTGTTGCCGGGAGAAGCCCACACGTCCGGCTATGCGTTTCGTATGTTAAGACGCAAGCTGGGCCTCAAGAATATTCCGCGAAGCGGTCTCGAATACTATCGCGTACGCGCCGTCCGTTTCGGGACGGCGAAGAGACTATTTCAACCGGGTCGTGCCGGCTTTCGCGGTTATGGTGGTTGACGGGAGCGCTTTCGCGCCGGGGAATCACTACTACTTTACGGACTCCGCGATTCGCCTCAAATACGGCAGCGTATCGGCGGGGCCTCGGCAACCGAGGACGAAGTACTTTTCGCCGCGTTTTATGTAGTGATTGACCTTTCTGTCCGTGCCGTAGTCCACAACCACCAGGAATCCCAGGGAAGTCTTTTTCCGCGACAGAACTTTCCGATCGCTGTAACCGACGGCCTTTTTCTCGGCCCACT
>CAZGYS010000524.1:0-5020 GCA_964530305.1 uncultured Leptospiraceae bacterium | reverse complement strand
AGGGGTTTTTCCTGTACCAGCACCGTCTGACTGTAGGCCGTGTACTCCCGCAGGTGCAACAGCGGGCGAACGACCAGCTTGTCTTTGATGTTGGCCGGGATGCGCAACACCATGCGGCCGAAACCATTGTCCTTAATGGGTACGGCGATCTCCTTTCCGTTCACGGAGACTTTCGCCGACTTGATATGGATATTGCGAACCGGTTCGCTGAGCGGTTTTTCCGAGGTCAGCATGCGAATGGCCAGACGCACGATGCGCGCGTTCTCGATGCGGGAAGCATCGCCTTCCTTGAGGGCTCGTGCCAGGCGACGGGGTTCTTCCAGTAAATTGCGCAGGAGCACTTCGTCGTCGGCGTCCGCGGGAACGCCCCGGTCCCGAATCACCAGCACGTGTTCGCGGCTGAGGCGAAAGCGACGGCCCATGTCCAGGCGAAAGGTGTATTGAATCCGACGCGGGGGATTGGCGATGGCCACGGCCGAGACCAGCTCCCGCTTCCAGAGGGACAGTGTGCCTCGTTTATCGTCCGAAAGGGACAGGGCGAATGAATACAGCCGTTTGGCTCCGGCCGGAACGCGGAGATTTTTCAGGCCGGCCGAGCCGTAGCAGATGACCGCGTGGAAGGGTTTGTCCTTGCCGTCGGGATCGCCCACGCGAGCGCTCCACACCAGGGCCGTCTGGGGGCCTTCGAATTTGGAATTGGAAATGGTCCAGTCCTCGGCGCCGGCGGCCGAGCCCGACCACAGCGCGACCATGGATACCATGCACGCGGCGATCGCCTTTTGGATCGAATTAGAAGAGGATGAAGGGTTCATGGCTCGACTCCCGAAGGGTTTCGGCAATTAAGGCAATTTGCGGAGTGTTTCCTGTCTTTTTATCCGCTCAAAATCCGCCCGGGGGCGGTTTTTCCCCGTTTCCAGGGCGGAATTATGTCGTTTGGACGATATTTTGTATAAGAGATGCCTTCCGTTCAAATAGTCAATCCCGAAATGCACGGTTCATTGGACGATTCCGGGCCGAAATCGCCATGGAAATCGAGTTAGGATGGGGTAAATTTCTTGTTCTTTATGAATTCGAATGCATCCGAAGCCGGCCGGACCGCCCCGGGGCTAGTCGATCCAGCCCTTGACGCGATCCACGGCCTTCATCCAGTACTTGATCTCGCGATCGCGATCCTCGGAGCTCATTTTGGGTTCAAAAATGGTCGTGTCCGACTGGAGTTTGATCAGCTCATCGGCGTCTTTCCAGACTCCGGCTTCGATGCCCGCCAGATAAGCCGCTCCCAGCGCCGTCGTATCGATGTTGCCGGGTCGCTCAACGCGGCTGTCCAGAATGTCCGCCTGGAATTGCATCAAGTAGGAGTTGGCCGTAGCGCCGCCGTCCACGCGCAGGCTGGACATCTTTTCTCCGGTATCGGATTCCATGGCCCGTACCAGTTCCAGCGACTGCAGGGCGATTGACTTGAGCGCCGCTCGGGTCAGGCGCGCGGGCGATGTATCCCGCGTGAGGCCGAAGACCGCGCCGCGCGCGTTCATGTCCCAGTGGGGCGCGCCCAGTCCCACGAAGGCCGGCACGAGCACCAGGTCGTCGGCTTCGCTTTCGATTTCGCGGACCATCTCCTCGGTCTCGGGAGCGGTGCCGAAGAACTTCATGAAATCGCGCAGCCACTGAACCACGGCGCCTCCGATGAAGACGCCGCCTTCCAGGGCATAACACACATCGCCTTTTTCATCGCATGCAAGCGTCGTGAGCAGACCGGACTTACTGATGAGGAAGTTATCGCCGGTATTGAAAAGCAGGAAGCAGCCGGTGCCGTAGGTATTCTTGGCCTGGCCCGGACGCACGCAGAGCTGCCCGAAGGTGGCGGCTTGCTGATCTCCCACCATGGAAAGCACGGGGATGCCGTCGGGCAGGGAAGAGACCTGCTTCGTCACGCCGAACTTCGCGTGGGAGGCCTCGACCCTGGGTAGCAGCGATTCGGGAATATTACCGATGAGTTTGAGCAGCTCGGGATCCCATTTCTTTTCTTTAATGTTATAGAGCAGAGTGCGACTGGCGTTGGTGTATTCGGTGGCATGCTCTCCCGTCAATTTGTAGAGCAACCAGGTATCGATGGTGCCGGCGGCCAGCTCTCCCTTTTGGGCGCGGGCCCGGACACCGTCCACATTGTCCAGTAGCCAGGCGATTTTCGTGCCCGAGAAATAGGCGTCGATCACCAGACCGGTTTTGCTCCGGATCATCTCTTCATGGCCTTCGTTCTTGAGGCGTGCGCATGTATCCGCCGTGCGGCGACACTGCCAAACGATGGCATTGTGGACGGGCTTTCCCGTGGCGCGATCCCAGATCACCGTCGTTTCGCGCTGGTTGGTGATGCCGATGCCCAGGGCCTTGGAAGCGTCCAGATTGCCCTTTTGCAGGGCTTCGCCCATGAGCGCCTCGATGCCGCTCCAGATTTCCTCGGCGTCGTGTTCGACCCAGCCGGCTTTCGGGAAGTGCTGCGTAAACTCGCGATACGCGCTGGAAATCACGCCGCCCGACGTATCAAAACAGAATACCCGGGAACCGGTGGTGCCATTGTCTATGGAGATGATAAATTCGCCGCTCATGCGTGAAAGATGTTACAGGACGGACATTTTACGCAACTGGAAAACACTTGTCCGGCTATATCGTAGCGTAAGGGGCGGCGTTTTGAGCGGCAAGCGCGAGCCCGTTAGGGCAAGTCGCGCGGCAAATAGAGCGCCGCTATCCAGGCGCCAGGCGCGGAGCGCAAGTGGCTCCGCGATCTAGGAGCCAGGCGCCAAGCGCAAGTGGCGCCGCTAACAGAAAGCAAAGAAAAACCCGGCGCAAAGGCCGGGTTCTTGTTTTGGCCGCCGGGCACGAAGCCCTGATGGCGGCGGTAAATACCGTAACGTCATGAGACGTATGATGCAACGGATGAAATTCGAATAAGATTAGACCTTGAAACCTGTTCTTGAGTTCGTTTTTTTTCCGTTAATTTATTTGTTTTGATCTATTGATCAGTCTTTCTTCAGCGGTTGTCCATCAGCGTCGACGAATTTGTTCGTCAGGATCTGGATCAAGTCGATAAGGGTCCAGATACCACATCCGCCGAGCGTGAACAGCTGAACAACACCGGTTCCGATGTGACCGGTATAGAAACGGTGAACACCAATACTACCAGCGAAGATGCAAAGCAGCAGGGTTACCATCCAATCTTTTTGTTCTGAATCAGCCATTTATCCCTCCATACAGGTTAAAAACAAAAATTTCGATTCGTATTTTCTGAACGGGACTTTTAAAGTCAATGAACAATTAGGTAATTGTTGAAATCGTGTCAGACTTCCAGTTCCAGACCCTCGTGGGCCATCACGATTTCCAGTGCCGAGTTACGATCCACGTCCACCATCTCTTTGTAGCGCAGGGCTCGTAAATATACTTCATCTAGCTTTTCATCATCGTACGATGGATCGTGGTGGAAGAGCACCAGCTTTTTGACGCCGGCCTTGAGGGCGATGTCGGTGGCGATGGACGCGGAGCTGTGGCCCCAGTCGATTTTCTGTAATTGCTCCTCGAAAGTATACTGGGTATCGAAAATCAGGACATCGGCCCCCTGAAAGTAATCCAGGTATTCCTCGATGTTGTCCATGTCTTCGACCTTGAACTCGGCGTCGGTGCAGAAAATGAGCACCTTGTCGTCCTCGGTCATATGGTAGGAGTAAGAGCCGCCCGGATGGCGAACCATCTTGTGCGTAATTTTGATTCCGAAGAGGTCCCATTCGTCTTCTACATTGTGCTGGGTGAAGGACTTGGTGGCCTGCATGCCGTCGAATCCGATGGGAAAATGGCGTTCACTGTGCTGGTAGCGCAGGCGATCCTCCAGGTTCTCGGTGACGGAATGGATATCGAATTTATTGCCGGGGATATAGAACGGACCGAAGAAGGGCAGGCCCTGGATGTGATCCCAGTGCGTATGGGTGAACAGCATGGCGCATTCGCCCTCGCCCTCGAGAAAACCTTCCTTCATGAGTTTCACGCCCAGGTCGCGCAGGCCGGTGCCGGCATCAACGATGATCAGGTCGTCATTTTTAGAGCGAATTTCCAGGCAGGTAGTATTGCCGCCGTAGGTTTCCCGAAGGGAAAAAGGAAGCGATTTCAGGAAGCGATCAATGGACTGATCATCCAGGATGTCGGCCGGAGAGGCATACGAGAGGATTTTTCTGATCTTCTGCTGGACCGATATTGGTTTGACGGGCGTGCCGATGGACCCGCGTACTCCCCAGAATTGGACTTTCATTAAGTTGAACGTCTCCGGTCGGGATGGAAAGTCAAGCACACAAAGCAATCGGCGAGGAAATATTGGAGCCCCAACGAATGTCCTGGGATCATAAACTGCCTCGAATTTCCTCGACCTTTGCCCTGGAGGCGGGCACGTTGAAGGCCCGGGAGCGCGACTTTATCGTGCGTGAGCAAGAGGCTTATGCGGCGGAAGGCTCGGGCGATTATTTATTCATTCGCGTTACTCGCGAAGGCTGGAGCACCCGCGGTTTGCGCGGTAGCCTGGCTGAGGTGCTGGGCGCGAAAGATACCGATATCGCCTATGCCGGTTTGAAGGATAAGCGCGCCCTGGTTTCCCAGACCTTCTCGGTGCCCCGGCGGGCGCTGGAAGAGGGCGTGAAAGAGGACGCCCTTGCCGCGCGCATCGAGGCGGCCCTGGGCATCCGGGTGGATTGGATGCGCTCTCATCCCCGGCCCCTCAAGGTCGGTCACCTGGCGGGCAATGCCTTTCAAATTCTCATGACCGGGACCGGCGTCGAGCCGGCCGTCCTGCTGGAGGACGCGCGGCGTCTGGGGGCGGAGGTTGCCGCCGCGGGTGTCCCCAATTATTTCGGCGGTCAGCGCTTCGGGCGCGAAGGCGATAATGCCGTGCGCGGTCGACGGATATTGCGCGGCGAACGCTGTCGGGATCCCTGGCTGCGCGAGAATTTGCGCAAGTTCAAATCCAAGCCTTTGAACGAGGTCTTGG
>CAZGYS010000523.1:0-5027 GCA_964530305.1 uncultured Leptospiraceae bacterium | reverse complement strand
GGGGTCCATGATTTCCCGGGGCGCCATGGCGTCGTAGTCCGGCGTCATGCGCGTCGTGAGGCCCCTCGCGTCCGTGACGGAAATCGCCGTGAGGCTGAATGCGTCGTACTCGATACGCGTCTCTCCGCCGAAGGGAGTTCGACTGCCCATGGGCTGGTAAAAATGATTCGGATCGTAAAATACGACGTCGTCCGGTTTCCACCACAGGTCGTCCGCGAAAATGTAGCCGCCCTCTTCGCGCAGCATTCCGTCCGTCACTCGATCGCCGAAGGCTTCGCGGACGAGCGCCGGAGACATTACGGCCGTTTCCCTGTGGTGCACCAGACCCAGGGCCATGGCCCTACCGAAGGGAGCCGCCTCGTCGCCGTCGTCGCGGCGATAATAGACGCGTTCATGTTCCAGCAGGCGTGCCCGGGGCTCGTCGCCGGCGGGATCCTGAATCTCATGATAGGGGTGGATGTTCGCCAGAGCCAGGTCGGTTCTTTCGCGGATGGTCTCCCGATCCGCTGGACGCCATGCATCGCCATGGGCGGGAATCAGGCCCGTCAACTCCAGGGACCTGCTTTCCACCGCCTGACCCAGGCGATAAAATTCCCCGGTTTCGTGGGCGTAACGCATGGTATTCAAGACGGCCCGCGCGAATTCCTGTTCGCGGAGACGTTCCGGGCCGGGGCGACGTCCGTAAAAGATCCTCAAGCTCCGTAGCGGTAGATCGAAAGCATCGCTCTCAAGCAGCAGTTCGTGCTCCATGCGCGGGTCATGGGGATTGCGCTCGTAGTTGATGTTCAGGGATTCGGCCGGCAGAACGGAGAACACGGGCGGCTGGTTGGAATCATCGCCCTGCAGCAGGCGAACGCTGAAGCGATGTTCGGCGACGGTGTAGGGATGTTCGGCCGAGCCGTAGACTTCTTCCCGCAGGACGCGGCCGCCCAGGGCGCGATAGGCCCAGAAAAGGTTCTCCGGGCGGACTTGATCCGGGGCTCCCGTAATTTCGCTGTCGGGAAGCGACGGCGCTTGCGAATCGCCCTGGTAGTATTCATGGGCCAGGCTCCGCGAAAGTACGTTCTCGTCGGCGAAGGCGCCGGTGTGATGCCAGGTGCGCGTGAGTACCGGCACGACATGGAGTTCGTCCGGTTCCAGTTCGAAGGAAATTTCGTCTTTGTCTTCGTCTTCGTCGGATTTTCGCGCCGCTTGTTTTTCCTCCAGGGTCTCCGCGTCCCATTTCTCCACCATGCCGAAACCGCGAAACTCGCGGTAAAAAGGATCGTAATAACCGTGATGATACGCGAAGCGACTCACCAGGCGCGTGCCGGTCAGAAGGTCCCTGGTCTCGGTTCTTTCCACCACCTGGACCGGAAAAGGAAGCCGGGTGAGCCAGGGGCGATCCTCTTCGCGGTCCTTTAGATGGAAATAGGTCGAGGGCTTGTACTGCCAGCGCACGAGGGCGCCCCGGTTGTTGTCCAGGCGATTCAACAGATACGGTTTGCGGCCGCTTGCGAAATCGAAATAAACATGGCGAACCTCGGGCTTGTTACGGGAAAGAATCAGTCCGGCCGTTCCCGTGCCTTCGATGTCGGCCACGTCCGCGTGATCGAAATCGTCGAAACCCTCGGGCAGGGGAAAGTCCCGTCCCGGGCCGAAGCCGTTGCCGGCGTGATTGAAATAAACCGTGAAGCGATCCCGGCGCAAATAGATCAGGTCCATGGTGCCCGTGCCGTCCAGGTCTCCCAGGCGCAGGCGGTCCGCGTTGAAATCGCCTTCGAAACGCGGCGCGTTTCTAAACTGAATCGCTTCGCCGAAGCGTCCGTAACCCAGGTTGGGCCAGACTTCGAAGGTTCCCGAACGAACGCGAACGCGATGGGACAAACCGTCGCCGAAAACGTCCGCGTAGGTTACCAGCTCTCTTCGCCAGGTCAAATTGCCCGCGGGAAAGTCCCGGCGTCGGGTCACGGTCCTGGTTTCGGCGAAGCCCCGTTTTCCCCGGGAAAGATTGATCAAAAGATCATCGTCGCGATATCTCACCAGGTCCGCGAAGCCGTCGCCGGTGAGATCCACGCGGTCCTGAATTGTCGCGGCTTCGGGGACGACCACGTCGCGAAAAGGGCGGTAGGTTTTCCAACCGCCCCTCGCGTCGATTTCATAAAATCCGTTTCGCCCGGGTCCGTCCACTACCAGGTTCATGCGCCCGCTGTTCTCCAGATCCTGGAGACTGTATTGGACCTCCGCGCCGTTGCGCTCCGCCGGAAACTCGAAAACGGAACGCGCTTCGTCCAGGCGCCCTCGCCCCCGGGGCGCCCAGTAGAACACGGAACGGTTTCGCGTGTAGAGCATGCCGGGCAGACCTTCACCGTCCAGATCCAGGAAACGCAGGGAATCGCCGTCCGGCACGCCGGGCACGAAGCGGTCGCTCATGGTTTTCAACGGTTTAAATTCGGCCCGCTCGGGTTCGAAGGGCGTATAGTCCAGTTCCAGGGCGGGCAGGTCGGCTACGCGGTATTCGTTACCCTCCAGGCGATAGCCGACGCGGCGCGCCTTCTTGAGCAGCGCGCGGGTGGGCGATTCATCGTATTCCAGTTCCAGGCGATTTACCAGCCGCGTCGTGATTTCGCCTCGGACGTCGGGCAAATGATGAAACACGAGTACGTTACGGCACAGGCGATGCACGCGCACCTCGAAGCCGGCCGTGAAGTCCGAGTGAGAGTCCGCGCGCTTGAGCCAGGGCCGCGAACCGGCGATGTCCTCTACGGACGCGTGTTCGCCGTAGTCGAAGACGATTTCAAAAGCCCATTGATCCTTCCCATGGTTGCCGTATTTGATTCGCCGGGGATGAACCGCGGCGCCGCTTTGCCGCCGCGGTTCCCCTTCGACTCCCGCCTGGTCTTCGCGCTTGTATTCATAAATGATGCGATTGCCCAGGGAGTCCCGGGTTTCTTGTAGATACCAGCGAAAGACTTGTTCCGGATTTTCCTCGGGTCGCACGCGGGCATCGTCGGTGACGCCGTAAACGTGCAGCCGATTGTCCCGGTCCGTGACGCGCCAGTGGGTATCGCCTTTGGCCTGAAAACGTTCGATGCGGGCGAAATCGCCTTCCACGCGGGGAAGAAAACGTTTGACCCGGTATTCGACGTCGTTCAGGCGCGTTTCGTATTCGTCCGGGCGGCCGTCTTCAAGGCGACGCGGGACGAGCACGTCCGCTCCGGCCATCATGTAATCGTCTCGGCCGTCATGACGCGGGCGAACTCGATCCACGCGAAGGCCAATCCAGGGAATGCCCGGGGAAAAGCCCATGCCGAAAACGCCCGTGCTTTCGCCGGAGCCGTATGTAAGCGCAAGCGCGGGTTCGAGGCCCCGGGCGGAGGGAGCCGGTATGGGTATGGAAAACTCGGCCGTGCCCGTAAAGGGGTTCGTGCTGAATTGCTCCCCGAGTCCCTTGATGGCTCCGCCGCCCCGGGGCAGGGAGGTCGACGGGGCCGAGAGGGAGCCGCTCGAATCCGAGCCCCCGGTTTGAGAGGAATGAGGAGACGCCGCGCGGTCCATTTATGTATGGACGTTTCGCGCGGTGCTTCGTGAATGCGCGGGGCGATGCGCGAATTGAAATTAGAGATAAATCTTAACGGTGAAACGCGTATACTTACCGGGTTCGGTATCTATTTGAATGGCGGCGCCCAGGTTGCGAAGGGTTTCCTTGACGATGTCCATGCCCACGCCGCGACCGGACGTTTCCGTGATTTTCGGCGCCGTGGAAAGGCCGGAAAGAAAAATCAGGCGATGGACGTCGCTTTCTTCCATCTTTTCGCCCTGTTCGCGCGTGATGAAGTTCTTTGCAAGGGCCTTCTCCTTGATAAGTTCCGTATCCAGGCCGTTGCCGTCGTCCTCCACCTGGATCAACAGGACGCTGCCCTGGTGCTCCAGTTTGAGGCGAACGGTACCTTTCTCCGGCTTGCCGCGCGAAAGGCGAATGCCGCCTTCCTCGATCCCGTGGTCCACCGCGTTGCGCAGCATTTGCATGACGGGATTGCGCATTTCGCTCAGGATACGACTGGAAATAGTGCCGTCGACATTGCTGTCGAAATCAAAATCCGCGTAGCGGTCCAGGGCCTCGATTTCCTTTTCCATAACCTGGCGCATTATGGTCTCGAATTCCGTCAGGGGGTTCACCAGGTTGGCCTGGAAGGCTTCGCGCATGTTGATTAAATTATGAAAGAGGTTTTCGCCGTCTTCTACCTCTAGAATCAGTTGTTCGGACTGCGTGAGGATCTGTTCCTTCAAATCGTCCGTGGCCCGGTCCGGGTTGTCCATCAAGGGCGTCAGTCGTTCCTCAAGCTGATGGGCCGTACGCGATACCGAGTCCAGATTCAGGGCCCGGGCATTGCCCTTGAGACTGTGAATGGCGCGATAGCATTTCTCCGTGATTTCGCGATTCTTAAACGGGTCCGACTGGAGGCGGCGAATGTCGTCCTGGAATTCCTTTAGAACGGCGATGCTCTCCTTGACGAAGGAGTTAAAGGTATCCGGGTCCATGCGAATGACCTGGTAGAGTCGCTCGACGCGCGCGGCGTGTTCCTGTTCCCTTCGTTCCAGTTCTTTCGAGAGTTCGTACTCCTGGGTTTTATCCGCCACGACGAGCATGAGCTTCTGGACTTCCTTGTCCGGATGGTAGTCCGAGTCTTCGCCCTCGGCCGGATCGGCGCCCACGAAAATGCGCGAAAAGGAGAACTCCAGCATGCGCGTGTGGGCACCCCCGCGCCCGTTGGGTTCGTAATGGTGCTGCGCGATGGGGTTGGCCTTTTGCACCATGCGTTCATCCATCATGGGCGAGGTAAAAAGCGCTTCTATATAATTCTCCAGGCTCTGCTTGACGCGGGGTTCCATGAAGAGATCCGGAAAGTAGACCCCGCCCAGGTTGTCGCGCCCGAAGATGCGACGCACGCGCGCGGAATATTCCGGATTGATGCGTCCGTCGCGATTGATGGTCAGCAGGCCCTGGCGCACATGGCCCATGATGTCGTCGATTTCCTTCTTGGACA
>CAZGYS010000522.1:0-5029 GCA_964530305.1 uncultured Leptospiraceae bacterium | reverse complement strand
GTTCTTGAGATCCGACGTAGTCGTCAGCGCCCCCAGGTTGACCCAGCGTCCCAGCACGGAATGGCCCAGGAAACCCTCATGGTGCTTGTTGCTGAAGTCGTTCATCACGGCATTGCCGATTTCGCCGCCGGCCCGCACGTGGCGACCCAGGATGCAGCCCCCGGAGGCATGCAGATTGTCCAGGCGCGCCTCGGGACCCGCGTAGAAGGGGCCGGCAATGTAGGAACTGGGACCGATTTGCACACCGGCGTCGATGACCACCGGGCCGTCGCGCCCGTCCAGAACCACGCCGGGTAATATGCGCGCATCGCGATGGATAAAAAACGCGTCCGCGTCGCCCACGAGAGTCGGCGCGAAACCATGGAACATGGCCCGGCAATCCTCCACGAATTCCGAGCTTTGCAACTGGGTGCCCGAGCGAAAATCGCCTCCGGCCGGCGCGGCTCTCAAGAGCTCCAGGTCGGCCGCAATCATGTCTCCGATCCCGTCCAGCAGCTCGAAGGGAGTCAGGCCGTCGGTGGTGATGGTCTCGGCGTCGCGCGGCGTCGGGTAACCCTGCACCTCGGCGGTGGGATTGTCCTCGGGACCCAGGGGCGGCGCGGCCGGCAGCAGCGTTTCGTATTGGGCGGCAAGCGCCCGGTAGCCCGCGTCGGGATGGCGAAAATACAGCGAAGCATCGGGGTGTCGGAGTCGCAGGCGCTCCAGGGGCGTGTAGATGCCGTTGCGCAGGGAGAAGACGGGGCGAAAGCGCGTCAGGGGGCGATTGACGGGTTTGTCGTCGTCCTCAAGGATAAAACTCCGACTCAATTTACTCCACCGTTACGGACTTGGCCAGGTTGCGAGGCTGGTCGGGTTCGCAACCGCGAACTACCGCTACGTGATAGGCCAACAATTGCAGCGGCAACACCGCCAGAATCGGCGTCAGGTAGTCCGGACATTCGGGAATGGCGAAACCGTAATCGCACATTTCAGCGACCTCGGTGTCGCCCTCGGTATAAATGGCGATGATCTTGCCCTTGCGCGCGCGGACTTCCTCGATGTTGGAAACCATCTTTTCGTAGATCTCCGTACGCGGGGCGATGCACACCACCGGCACCTCGTCGGTGATCAAGGCGATGGGACCGTGCTTGAATTCGCCGCCGGCGTAACCGGAGGCGTGGATGTAGGAGATTTCCTTCAGCTTGAGCGCGCCCTCCAGGGCGGTGGGATGATTATAGGAACGGCCCAGGAAAACGAAGTCATTGGTTTCCGTGAAGTCCTTCGCCCATTCCTTAATTTCGTCCGCGCGGTCCAGGATGCGTTCCATCTTGTCCGGCAGCAGGCGAATTTGCTGAAAAATCTCGGCCCGCTCTTCCTTGGAGGCGATCCACTTGATGCCGCCCACGAAGAGGGAAAACAATAACTGAGAAAGCAGCTGGGCGGTATAGGCCTTGGTGGACGCCACGCCGATTTCCGGACCGGCCAGCAGATCCATGAAGGCATCGGATTCGCGAGCGATGGTGGATTCGGTATTGTTCACGAAGGAAAGCACGCGACAGAACTTGGCCTTGGCTTCATAGATTCCGGCAATCGTGTCCGCCGTCTCCCCGCTCTGGGAGATGGCCATGACCATGGTATCGCCCTCGGCGATGGGATTACGATAGCGAAACTCGGACGACAGATCCACTTCCGTGGCGATGCGCGCGAAGCGTTCCAGATACATTTTGCCCAGCAGGGCGGAGTGCCAGGACGTACCCGCGCTGGTAATTAGAATACGGCTCACGCGCTGGAGGTATTCATTGGTCATGTTCAGTTCGGGGAAGTCCAGTTTGTGCCCGTTGACCATGCGGGCTTCGATGATGCGGCGGAACATGTCCGGCTGTTCGAAGATTTCCTTGAGCATGAAGTGCTCGTAGCCGCCCTTATCCAGGTCCCGAGCTTCCAGGGTGATGGGGGTGGCTTCAAAGGCGACTTCCTCGCCCGCATTATCAAAAAGGTGCAAGCCGTCCCGCGTGATCCAGCCCCATTGCTCGTTCTCGATGAGTACCTGTTCCTTTGCGGCGGGGATCATGGCCGACACGTCGCTGGCCAGGAAGCTTTCATTTTTACCGCGGCCATAGATGAGCGGGGAACCGTTGCGGGCGAAATAAACTCGCTCGGGATCGGTTTCCACGACCATTACGAAAGCATAGCGACCTTCCAGTTGCTCGGTAATCTCCCGCATGGCCTGCTCGGGCGTGCAACCGGAGGTGATCAAGTCGTCCAGGAGCTGGGGAATGACCTCGGTATCGGTCTGGGACTGAAAGACATAGCCCTTCTTTTTCAGGGCGGAGCGGATGGTCTGGTGATTTTCGAGAATCCCATTGTGGACCACGGCGAGTTTGCCGCGCATATCCCTTTGAGGGTGGGCATTGATGCGATTGGGCTCTCCGTGGGTGGCCCAGCGAGTGTGGCCGATGCCCAGTTTGCCTTCCACGGGCTGGGCCAGGAGGAGCTTTTCCAGATCCTTGATCTTGCCCTTTTCTTTTCGAACCTGGAGTTCGCCCTTGTCGAGCACGGCGATTCCGGCGGAGTCATAGCCCCGATACTCCAGACGCGTGAGTCCTACGAGCAGCACTGAATCGACCGATTTCGGGCCGACATAGCCCACTATTCCGCACATGGAATCCACATTTTACCATAATAGCCTCATATCAAGAAGGAAATCGAGTTCCCGGGGCTCGCTTTTCGCTACACCCATGAGGGTGTATCAATGGCTCAACAGTGTGGTAATGGAGATACCCGGATTTCGCGGCGAATATTTCGGGGTGTACGCGAATGCTCCCGGCCGAACCCCGATGCGGTCCCCGGAAATGAAACGCGTCGAAGCGCGCATGCATGTCCGAAGCGGACGTTTGCCGCGCGCGGCGGCGTTGCCCGCGCCCTCCCGGAAATATCTGTCCAGGGTTTCTCGCGGCCCTACGGGTACGGAAATACTCGATCGACATATATAGTTGATCGCGATCAACTATATGGCGCGATCAACTATCGTGCGCGATCAATACTTGATCGCCGTGTATAGTTGATCGCAATAGATACTTGATCGCGATCAACTATTGGTCGCCGCATGGTTTCGATTAGCTTTGTGTTAGGTTGCGCCCCGCGGTCGCGGTTTTTTTGATTCTGCTTGACTGGTCCCATGGGGGACCGGATACTTAACCCGCCAAATCAAAGGCTAAATCGTTTAACTGTAAATGCATTGTCAGGTGCATATTCGTTACATCAGGGATTCCTGGGCCGGTGGTATCGCGTCGCGGAGCGCCGGTTATTCTTTCCCTTCCTTCCTCGGTCCGTTCGCGGGCGTGTTCCTCGCGCTGAGCTTGTGTGCTTGTAGTCCCACGGGATACGAGCCGCGCCCATCCAGGGTTCTATCGCTGGAGCAAAACTGGATGTATCGGCTCGGTGATTCGCCCGTGGATGAACGGGGGAGGCGGCTCTGGGCCACGAAAACGGCGGGGATCTCCGGCTGGTCCGCGCAGACCTTTCCCGGTCAGCCGAAAGTTAAGGGAGATGGAACGATTGTTTGGCAAAGAGTCCTGTTGCCTCGGGTGGCATCGAGTTCTTCGTCGGCGTCCGCGGCGCCGGTCTCCCCGGGCGTCGGCCGACCTCCCGCGTTCGCGAAAGTCGCGCGAACCTTGCGTTTTCGCAGCGTGGATCAGCTCTTCGAATTGTATTTGAACGGGCGCGTGATCTATCGCATGGGAGATCCGGGTCGGCCCGATGGCTTTATTACGGCCGGCACCACCCTGCATCTGGTTGATCTGGGGCGGGATTTTTCCAATCAGCCCCTGTACTTTCGTGTCTATTCGCGCTCCGCGAACCGCGGTCTCAACGGCCGCGTTTTTCTGGGGGCTCGATCGGATCACCTGGCCGAGATCATTCGCCAGGAAAGCCATCGCGTGGTTTTCTCCATTGTCTTCGTGTTGATCGGTTTGATGCTTTTGAGTGCCTATGTTTCGCGGGGCATCGATCCGGCTTATCCTTATTTCGCGCTGTTTCTTATTGCCATGGGCGCGTGGACCATTTCCCAGACGGAGATCAAGCAACTCTTTCTGGATCGGCCCGTCTTCTGGCGATTCGCGGATCTCACGGGCCTGTTTCTTTTGCCCGTGGGTATCCTGGGTTTCCATGAAAAAGTCTTTTCCGTCGGATATCTGGGATTGATCAGGCACGCACGCCGGTTTCACATCATCTACGCGTGCGCGGGTCTGGGTTTAATCGGCGCGATGCTTCTACCCGTGGAGACGGTTTTACTTCCCTTCCAGGCCATTCTGGCCGGGGAACTGGCCCTGCTCATGGGCTACTCGGCCGTCGTCGCCTATCAGGGGGCAAGGCATGCGCGCGTCTTTTTCGCGGTGCTGCTTTTGACGGTTATTCTGGGCTTGCACGATATCCTGGTGGCCCTGGGCTGGTTGCCCTGGAGCCGCCCCTTGAGTTTTTGGAGCGTCTTCGCCCTGGTTGTGAGCTGCGGCGTCATACTGGGGCATCGTTACTTCGACATGCAGGCTCGTTTACTGAAGAACGAAGAGAGGCCCAGGGAGCCTGAGCAATCGCCGCAAGCTCCGGCGGTCGCGTCCGCGGCGACGCCCCGGGTTTCAGCTCCATCGCTCTTGCCGCCGCCGGTCGCGCCGCCTTCGCTCGAGTCGCCGCCTTTGCCCGAGTCATCCGCGGCTCAAGCTCCGCTACAACCCGTGCTTGAATCCCCGCGGGATTCGAAAACAGCGGAGGAGATCGCCCCGCGCGAAAGTGAGCGCATGATGGGGGAGCTGCAATCGCACTACAATCTCACCGCGAAGGAAGCTCGGGTTTGCCTGGAGGTTCGCGCCGGTCTGCCGCGAGAGGAAATCGCCTTGCTGCTGGGCATCAAGCCGTCGACGCTCAAGATTCACTTGAAATCGATCTACAGTAAGACCATCGAGAAGCATGCTTCGTCGAGTGCACGCAATCGAGATAAGCTCCAGCGCCTGACGGTGTTTCGACACAAGCTAAACGCCGGAGACTGAGGCAGTCC
>CAZGYS010000521.1:0-5042 GCA_964530305.1 uncultured Leptospiraceae bacterium | reverse complement strand
TACGCAAGGACACGCCCGGGGACAGCTTGTTCGTCGTGAAGACCGGCGTCGTCGCCGGTGCCTTCGCCTTCGCGGATGCCGCATGCCCCATCGATCAAGGCACCAACAATGGAGACGCCCTCGCAAACTCCATTGTCCTGCGCACGGCCAATTCCACCCAGACCACCTTCACGATTCAGACGGCCGGCTCCTACGCGCTAGTCGTCACGGCGACGAGCGATCCCGGGCAAAGCGTCACGATGCAAATCACGAATTGAGCCCGCCGGCTCGTTTCGGTCGTCCGGTATCGGGTCGCGTTGGAACGCGCCGTAAAAGGTTCGCCTTAATGGTGTTTTGTTGGTAACATACCTGCATTCCATTCCCCGAGGCATATGATGAGTACCGGCGATAACACGAAGCAAGCAACGGCCACCCTGTTCGACGAACAAACCCTGGGCCCCTATAAATTAAAGAATCGCGTCTATATGGCGCCGCTTACCAGGGGGCGAGCCGGGGCCGATGGGACGCCTACCGCCGTCATGGCCGAGTACTATCGTCAGCGTTCCTCGGCCGGACTCATCATCAGCGAAGCCACATCCATCTCAAAGCAAGGCGCGGGCTTTACGGGCGCGCCGGGCATTCATACGGATTCCCATCGCGAAGGTTGGAAGGCCGTGACGAATGTCGTGCACGACGCGGGCGGTCGTATTTTTCTACAGCTATGGCATCTGGGACGCGTATCCCACCCGGACTTTCTGGACGGCCAACTACCAATCGCGCCCTCGGCCGTCGCCGCCGAAGGCCATACGCGCACGCACCGGGGTAAGCAGGCCTACGTCGTGCCCCGCGCGCTTCGCGGCGACGAACTGCCCGGCCTGATTGAGGACTACGCAAGGGCGGCGGCCATGGCCGTGGAGGCCGGTTTCGACGGAGTGGAACTGCACGGCGCGAACGGTTATCTGCTGGATCAGTTCATGCGCGACGGCTCCAATCGCCGCGAAGACGAATACGGCGGGAGCATGGAAAATCGTTGGCGCTTTCCGCTGGAGGTGGCCCGGGCCGTCGCCGAGCGGATCGGCGCGGATAAAACCGGGATGCGCCTTTCGCCCACGGGGCCCTACAACAGCATGAGCGATTCGGATCCCGTCGCGACGTTCACCCACGGCGCCCGGGAACTGGGCAAAATCGGGATCGTCTATCTGCATGTAATCGAAGGCCTGCCGGGAAGCACCATGCACGCCCAGGGGGCCCCGGCCGTTGCCCGTCACATGCGCGAAGTTTTCGACGGGGTCTTTATCTTGAACGGCGGCTACGATGCTCAAACGGGCAACGAGGCCCTGGCCGAAAACCGCGCGGACGCAATCGCCTATGGGGTACCCTTTCTGGCAAACCCCGATCTACCTCGTCGCCTGCGCGAAGGAGCGGAACTGAACAAGCCGGACCCGAAGACATTTTACTCGTCGGGTGAAAAGGGATACACGGACTATCCGGCTCTGGATGGAGCGGGAGAATGAATCAGATCAGCGCGCGTCACTGAATCGAAATCGCCATAACCGGTAAATGATACTTCAAATCCTTGCCGGAGCCGTTGGGTCCGTCCGACGCCGCGTTGTAGATCGTAGCATTAGAACTGGTGTCCCAGAACATAACATTGGTGGGATCCAGATCCACGTAGACGGTGGGCGCCGAATTCAAAGTGGCCGCGTTGATGGTCACGACTTCGTAGAAGGGCTCGGACGTGTCCGCGATCTGGTCCGCGGGAGCCGTGAAGGTGATTGCGCTGCCGGTCAGGGTATAATCGCTGATTGGGTACTTCGGCGAAAAGGTTCCGAACGAAGAGACCGCGTCGGCCTGGTTCCAGGTGATGTTTCCATTGCTCGCGTCGATTTTGCCGCCGCGAACGCCGCAGGGGGCCGCCAGTTGCGAACGGGTTTCCGGGCAGCCGGCTTCGCGAATCATGGCGAAGGTATTGGACGTGCCGCCGGTGTAGCGCAGGCCCATGGAGATCCAGCGCAGGTTCGGCTCAGAGACCGAAGCGTCGAATTCGTATTCCACCGAGGAGATGCTGATTCCCAGGCGGTCATAGGTTTCATCCGGCAGGCCGGCCCAGCGCGAAAGAAAATACGAAGCGCCGGCGGAGCCCACCGTGACGGTGGCCGCGCAAACGGTGCCCGGCGCGATATCGCGCGAGCAATCAAAGACTACGTAATCCGCGTTGGACTCGCGTTCGGCGCCGGGGGCTGGTCCGCCGTTGGCTTGCGACTTCCAGGCGACGATTTTTGCCACGAGTAAGGTTACGTTCGCGGGCGTGAGAAACGCGTCCGTAAATCCGTCTCCCGTACCGTCGCCATAATTGGATATGGACGTGCCGGCCATGTTCACGGCCGCGGCGCGCGTCAGGGCCGAGGAGGAACTCAAGCCGGTATTGTATCTAAATTGAAAGCGATTTTGCAGCACGAAGAGAGCCGCGAGAGTCAACTGATCCTGGTCGTCTTCATTGGAATGGGAACATCCGAAAATCAGCAGCAGGCTCAAAAAAGCGGCGGAAAGGCAAGCCGCGCGGCGATTTTTACTGAAAAATAGCTCTTGCACCATGTTCTCCGGATTGCGCCGAACGCGCGATTACCGCCAAAAATCCGAAACAATTACCGTACGGTCAAGCTTCTTATCGCTAAATTTTCTCTATCTCTCGCCACCCCTTCGACCGTTAGACCTTTCGACCCTTAACCCTTCCCATTCAATACCGCTAGAAACTCGTCTCCGTAACGTTCGAGTTTCTTCGCGCCCACGCCCGAGATCATGCTCAGGTCGGATGCCGTGCGCGGTTTCATGAGCAGCATTTCAATGAGCGTGGCGTCGTGGAAGATCATGTAGGGCGCCAGATTGTTTTCCCGGGCCAGGCGCGACCGGAGTTCGCGGAGTTTGTTCTGCATTTGAATGGATTCGGGATCATCGGGCGCGTGTTCCCAGGCCGCGCGACTGGATTTTTCGCGCCCGGCTTTTTCCCGGCGGGCTTTCGCGCGCACGGGATCGCGGCGAAAGCGAATCTCGGTTTCGCCCTTGAGCACGGCCTTGCTTTCGGGCACCAGGCTGAAACCGCCTTTCTCCGGATCCACGTGTAGATAGCCGAGGGCCACCAGTTGACGGTAGACCGAATTCCATTCGCGCTCGGAGAGTTCGCCGCCGATGCCGTGGGTGGACAGGGTGTCGTGCCCGAAGCGGCGAATGCGCTCGTCGTCCTTGCCCAGCAACACGTTCACCAGGTAACGGGCGCCGAAGATCTGGCCCGTGCGATAGACATTGGATAGGGCCTTTTGGGCGGCGATTTTGCCGTCCCAGGTCTCGGGCGGCTCCAGGCAGGTATCGCAGTTGCCGCAGGCGGCGGATAGTTCGTCGTCGAAGTAACGCAGGAGTACGCCCCGACGACACTCCACGGTTTCGCAGTAGCCCAGGAGGGATTCCAGGCGCTTGCGTTGCACGCGCTTGAAGCGCTCATCGCCCTCGGAGCTCTCGATGAGTCTTCGCAGGTTCACCACGTCGGCCATGCTGTAAAGCATGAGGGCATTGGCCGGGGCGCCGTCGCGTCCGGCGCGACCGGTCTCCTGATAATAACCTTCCATGTTCTTGGGCGGGTCCATGTGCACGACGAAGCGAACATCGGGTTTATCGATACCCATGCCGAAGGCGATGGTCGCCACGACTATGACGCCTTCTTCGCGCAAAAAGCGATGCTGGTGTTCCATGCGCACGGACTGGTCCAGTCCCGCGTGGTAGGGAATCGCCTTGAATCCCGCGTCCACCAGGCGTTGCGCCGTAAGCTCGGTGGAGCGACGACTCATGCAGTAGATGATGCCCGAGTCCTCCGGATGTTCCCGGGCCAGGAATTCCTCCAGGCGTCGCTGGGGTTGTTCCTTGAGCTCCACGCGATAGCGAATATTGGGTCGATCAAATCCGGCGATGAATTGACCCGCGTTGCCCAGGTTCAAGCGGTCCATGATCTCCTGGCGCGTGGTTTCGTCCGCGGTGGCGGTCAGGGCGATGCGGGGCACGCCGGGGTAGCGCTCGTGCAATAAAGATAGGCGCAGATACTCGGGGCGAAAGTCGTGGCCCCACTGGGCCACGCAGTGGGCTTCGTCGATGGCGAACAGGGCGATTTTGATCCTGCTCAAAAGCCCCAGAAAATCGTCGGCCGTCAGTCTTTCCGGCGCTACGTAGAGCAGATCGATTTCGCCCGCCAGCACGCCGCGCTCGACTTCCCGGGCCTGTTGATATTCCAGGCTGGAATTGAGAAATCCCGCGCGGATGCCGGCCAATCGCAGGGCGTCCACCTGATCCTGCATCAGGGCAATCAGGGGGGAAATTACAATCGCCGTGCCTTCGCGCAGCAGGGCCGGGATCTGATAACAAATGGATTTGCCCCCGCCGGTGGGCATGAGCACCAGGGCATCGCCTCCGGCGATCACGTGATCTATGATTTCGGCCTGATTACCGCGAAAGTTCTCGTAACCGAATGTTTCGCGGAGAATGTCCAGAGGGGTTTGCATGGCGGGCCCGGAAGCATGAATCGCCGCGGGGGGATTTCCGTCCTTTTTCGGTGGTTTGTTCGGCGGTTTTCCCCATGGGGAGTCGGCGGCGTGGGGGAATTAACGTTCAGGCCGATGGTGGAGAAGCGCTGAATCGTCCCCGTGAGGGTGATGCCCCGGGTCGGCCTACCGGCAATTATTGTATTTGACCCCCGGGCCCCGCTCGAAAATATAGCATATCCCTTCCTTATATGTGATTTTTTCTCGATTATTCGAGGATCAAGGCATATCAATCATGAATTTTTAGATATCGGGACGGGTGAATTTTTTTAAAACGAGTAACCGGATGTCACAGCAAACCCTGGATTCCGAAGCGTCCACGCAGGACCCGATCTTATCCAAACTCAACTCCCAGTTTAACGAAGAGAAGCTCATGAAGGATCTGAGTTCCGTTCAGCTTGGAAAATTCAAAACCATGGATGAGATGACGGCGGAGATTAGAAAGGAGGAGAACTTCGAGGATCTACGTCATGTACTGGG
>CAZGYS010000520.1:911-5055 GCA_964530305.1 uncultured Leptospiraceae bacterium | reverse complement strand
CCGCCGGCGGCCGGATCGGTTTTCTTGTCGTCGATGTGGGTATCGGGACGCGGACCTTTCACGAGAAATTTCTCATACAGGGGAATCTGGATATAGTATTCCGGGTCCCGGGAGAAATTGAAGCGCACCAGGAAAGTGGTTTCGCCGGTCTTATAACGTACGTAATAGATCAGGGGCGATGTGGGGTTTTCGTAGTCCTTGTCGGTTAGGCGCAGTTCCTTGAGCAGTTCCTTGCGCTTGCGATAAAAGCGACGGGTAACGGCGTTCTTCATGGCCCGTTCCAGATTGGCGATGAGCATCTTCTGACGGACCTTCGGGGTCAGCTTACGGCCCCGGATTTCCTCTTCCAGGCGACGAAATTCCACCATGATGCCCTTGCTGGCCGAGGTTCCCCCCGCGGTGGTGGAGCCGGTGGCGGGTTTGTCGTCTCCGGCCTGCCCCCAGAGGACCCCCGTCAAACCGCCCAGGAAAAGGCCGGCGCCGAGGATCGTGCTGATACTGGTTTTTAGATACTTATTCATTATTACGCTCTCCGGATCTATTGTAGATTCAATCGGAATTCGGAAGCCTGAAATTAACCCCGTCGGGTCGTTTTATTGCGTACCGGTGACCGGGTTTCTCATAAAATTAATCCCCCGGGACCCCGCTGTAAAGGGTTTTTCCGCCGTTCTCGGGTCCGATTCGGACCGAGAATCAAGGATTTTTTCGAGAAAAGGAGCGCAACCCCGAAGCCGAAGCGCCCGCGTCCATCCCTGCCCTTAATCCGGATCAGGACCGGCTTTTCAGGGCGATTTTTGCATATACTCCAAATGGAGAACGCCCCTGTAAACATGTGAAGAATGTTCAACAAAAGAAACAAATGACGGTAGGAATTCACGCTTTTCATACCGTCATTCGTTACGCGGTTTTCGCCCTTCGCGGAAAGCGATCGCAGTTCAGTCACTAATAGGATTATTGAAAAAACATTAAGAGACGATTGGGAAATTGTAAGGTTGAAAAATAAGAATAATATTCAAAACTCATCTCGAATATCTTTCACAATATTCAAACGCTAAGCAATCCACCCACGCGAATGACGGAGCCGTCAGCGTTGATAAGAGCCGTCAGCGTTGATAAGAGCCGTCAGCGTTGATAAGAGCCGTCAGCGTTGATAAGAGCCGTCAGCGTTGACAAGAGCCGCCGGCGATTAACGTCCTTGACGACTTCAACCCTGGACCACTCTACTTTTACCAATTATGTCCATGCTTCGCTCCATCGTATTGTTCCTGTTTCATCCCCTGCGCTGGGAGACCTGGGTTGCGCTGGGCGCGATGCTGTTGGATCTAATCGTCCTCTACCTGTTCTGCGAATGGGCCTATCATGCATCCCGGCAACCGGCGTCGGCTACCGGCGGAGACAGTGGTCCTCAGATGGGCGGCGTCGCCTTCGTCATTTTCTGGGGACTAACGCACCTGCCGTTGAGCATTGGGTATATCTACCTGGTCGACGGAAACACGGTAAGGGAATTCGCGCAAGCCGTCGGCATCCATACCGCGGAGGCGGCTTTCGTCTTGCTGTCGGTCCTTGCCGTGAACACCTACCTGCTGGTACTCCTGGCCGCGAAACTGGTGAATCGCCTGGCGCGGGCGATATTCGGAAATCCATCGCCCGGCTGACGTAATTTCGCGGAGGCGTCAGTTTGATTAAGAGCCTTCAGCGAATCGAGAGCCTTCAGCGATTTAATAAATTACCGTCAGCTCCAGAAAAAAGACCCTTCGCCCGCATCGTTCACAAATCATGCATGTAGATCCGGAAATCGCGCTAGAGGCGCGATTTTAATTTCAGGACCACGAAAGGCCGCCCCTTTTCACGAAACGGTGAGTTGCGCGCGTCACTATTTCCGTGAAAAAAGTGGGTTAGCTCCAGGGATACAGCCGCATAGCCAGCGAAGCCAAACCGAGGAAAGCGAAAAAACCCAGGACGTCGGTACAGGTTGTGACGAAAATGCTCGAGGCGATGGCCGGATCAATACGCAGCTTCTTGAGTACCAGGGGAATCGCCGCGCCCGCGAAAGCCGCGACAATCATATTGAACAACATGGCCGAGGCGATAACCATTCCCAGGGCAATGGCCTTACGCGGCGCGTCCATGCCGCCCTGTAGAAAGAACACCACGAGCCCCGTGATGATCCCCATGGCCAGCCCGTTTAATATACCCAGGGTTAATTCCCGCGTCAGAGCACGACCGGCGTTGGAAAAGGTAAGTTCGCCGAGAGCGATGTTGCGAATCACCACAGCCACCGTCTGGCCGGCCGCGTTGCCGCCCATGCCCGCGACGATGGGCATCAGGGCCGCCAGCACCACGGCCTTTTCAATGGTGGACTGAAAAAACGATACGACGGACGCGGCGATGAACGCCGTCACCAGATTCATGCACAGCCAGAGGATGCGCTTGCGCGAGGATTCCATGATGGGCGTGGACAGGGTTTCGTCGCCGTCGATGACGCCGCCCATGCGCAGGATGTCCTCGCTGGCCTCTTCCTGCATAACTTCCATGATGTCGTCGGCGGTAATGCGCCCGAGCATGAAGCCCCGGCTGTCCACGACCGGAGCGGTAATAAAGTCGTAACGCGTGAAGAAGTTGGCCACTTCTTCCTGGTCCTGATCCACCGGAATGGGCAGGAGGTCCTCTTCCATGATCTTTTTGATGCGACTGCGGGAGTTGGCCAGCATGAGTTTCTTGAGACTGATGTGACCGCGATAGACGCCCTCCGCATCGAGGACGTAGACCGTGTAGACGTCGTCGGTTTCCTTGGCCACCCGCCGAATGGTCTTGATGGCCTGCTTAACGGTATCCGTATCCCGCACGAATACGAACTCCTTGGTCATGATGGAGCCGGCCGTGTTCTCCGGATAACTCAGCAGCTCCGTAATAAGAATGCGTTCCTCGGGAGGAATGAGCGCCAGGACCTCGCTGGTTTTTTCCTTGTCCAGGTCCCCGATGAGTTCGGCGGCTTCGTCCGATTGCTGCTCCCGGGCCGCCGCGGCGATGTCCTCGGCCGTAAGGGCTTCCAGAAAAGCATCCCGCTCGTCTTCGGCGAGCTCGTGCAGGATTTCACCCCGGGTCTCGTCGTCGAAGGAGGACAGCAGCTTGAGGCCCTTTTCCACGCCGGCGGCAAGCAACAAGTCCGCCAGGTCGGCGGGGTAAAGTTCTTCCAGATAAGACGCCAGTTCATCCCGGCGATCCTCTTCCAGCAATTGCAGGACGAACTTCTCGAATTGCTCACGGTCCTGGGAAAAAGGAACCTGCTCGGGATCCGGTTGGACGGTGGTGTCTAATTCGGGTTCGCCCATAGTTACTCATGCGCGATTCCGGGAAACCGTGTCAACCCCGTTGCCGATGGACGGGGCGTGCGCGTTCGCGATTCGACTGGACCGCGAATCTTGCTCCCGGAAAATCGCCTTTCAAGTGGAACTCGCCTACAAAGCCCTGCCCTTCTTTTTATATTTCGTGGTCCTGCTGCTCATCACCTGGCGCCTGCGCGGACCGGGGGACGGATCGCGAAGCGCCGGCGCGAACGATAAGGAGTTCTTTCTGGCGGGACGTCGCCTGGGGCCCGTCACTTCGTTTATTTCGGTGATTGCCACCGAAACTTCCGTGGCCACAATCGTGATCTTTCCCGCCGTGGGTCGCAAGAGCGGCGTCGTCCTCCTCTGGCTGTGTCTGGGTTTTATTCTAGGGCGATTGTTCGTGGCCGCTTTCTATTTACGCAAGTTGTATGAAAACCACGGCCTGTCCATTTACAATACCATGACGAATCATCACCCCGGGGCCTCCAGGTTTCTCTCCGGGTTTTATCTGATTTCCAAGTACATCTCCGGCGGCGTACGTTTTTATCTGGGCGCTTTCGCGCTGGCGCAACTCTTCGGCGGGCCGGTTATCGCCTGGATTGGACTGACGGGCGTCATCGTAGCTCTCTATAGTTTGTCCGGCGGCATGCGGGCCGTGGTTGTGACGGATCAATTACAGGGTTATATCATTTTCGCGCTGGGCATCTTCCTGGTTTTCTATTTTCGCGCCGAGGCGATTTCCGCGGCCGCAACACCGACGCCCCCCGCCTGGCTCAATCTGGACCTAACCTGGAACAACAGCCTGCATTTCGCCG
>CAZGYS010000520.1:0-901 GCA_964530305.1 uncultured Leptospiraceae bacterium | reverse complement strand
CTCCTCAAACCCCTCGCCTGGACGGCCGCTGGTGCCGCGCTGCTCATCGGCGGGGCCGTCCTTTCCATCGGAACCCACGGCGCGGACCAGGACTTAATCCAACGCGTCCTGGCCGTGCGAGATCTGGGCCGCGCGCGAAAAGCCCTGGTGTTCAGCGCCCTGGGCGCCGGCGTCGTCATTATCACGTATCTACTGGTAGGTCACTACATGCGCTTCGCGCATCCGGAGCTTACGGGTAAATCGCCCCTGACCGCTTTCGCGGCGAAGGCCCCCCCCCTGCTCTTCGGAAGCTTCGCCGTCCTGTTGATTGCCGCCGCCATGTCCACGCTGGACAGCGCCATTCATTCCACCGGCGCGGTGTGGAAGGCGATTTTCACGTGCCCCTCCCAGTCCGCGCTCCGGCCCGCGCCTCGTTCCCCGGCGCGCCCCTGGTCCGCGCGCTACTGGTCGGCTCTGTCCCTGGTTTTAATGTGCGCGTTCGCGGCGGCTTTCATTCTACTCGACAAACCGGGCAATGATTTCCTTTCCCTGGCCATGGGTTCCATGAACTACGTGAACGGCGGACTCATCGCCGTGTTGACGGTTTCGGTTTTTCTGCCCCGGCTGATCAGCCCGGCGGGCGTCATGGCGGCCCTGCCCGCGGGTTTCGCCACGACGGTCTTTTGCAATTTCCTCGTTTCCCCGGCCGTCGCCTGGACCTGGGTGATCGTATTCTCATCGGGCGCGGCCCTGGGGGCGTATATCGGCGCTTCACTACTCTCGTCTGTTTTCGCGGCGAGAAAACAAAGCTAGAGACGGGCCCCGCCGACGAAGCGATCACCATGAAGAATCTTACCACCAGACTTCGTAAGCGCTTTCGCGCATCGCCCTTGAATCGGCGCACCCTGCGCCTGGCGGTTCC
>CAZGYS010000519.1:0-5059 GCA_964530305.1 uncultured Leptospiraceae bacterium | reverse complement strand
CAATAACGCGAATCGCAAGGTGCGCGGAAATCGCGGCGACCGCGAGGATCGTGGCGAGCGCAATGAGCGCGGAGAGCGCGGCGGAGACCGCGAAGATCGCGGAGACAAGGAAGTCGCCCAGGGCGGCGGCGGTCGACGTAGACGCGGTTAAACCTTTCCTTAAGTTCCCGCTCCTCGCCCGAGGAGCGGGACGCGAACGGCTTTCGCCGTTCCAATTCAACACCCTTCCTGCCGAATTTTGTATCCCATAGCCCGGACGAATCCGTTCGGCTGAATCAAAAGCTACATCAACTTAAGGAGTTAATCATGGAAGTGATTAATGTCGAGCGACTGCTGTGTGAAAAAGATGAATGGGTCGGTCGTACCGTTTCCGTCACGGGCTGGCTGGTTGCTACCGGCGACGGAAACTTCATAACCCCGCCCGCTCGTACCGAGATCGAAATGGGCGTTCTGATCGACTTCCCGCATTTTCGGGACTTTGCTCGGGGGCCTCTACTCCTGGGCGGACCGCTGTATAATACGCCGTGCCAGATAACGGGAACCATCGCCAATACTCCCCTTGCTCATCAAGGCATGGCGATTCGCGATTTAACGCGTGGCGGTATCCTCTACGATGTTCGGGGACGCCCGCGCTTACTGGAGGTCGATTTCGACGACGAATACCGGCTCCAGGAAATTCGCCGTTGCGCGGCGGAACTTGCGGCGATACCGTGAGCGGTCCGTCGCCTCATCAAATTCAAATATTTTCGGCCACTGCCCCCGCGAAGAACGGGGCGGCCATTTGAAAAATTCTCTCGCCTATCGCGGCCCCCGAGCATTCTTGACTCAACAGAAGAGAGTCGGGTATCGTATTATGGTTCGCTCATCAGGTAAAATTAGAAAAGCGTTAGTTCTGGGCGCCGGTGGATTTATCGGCGGCCACATGGCGAAACGGCTGAAATCGGAAGGCTACTATGTTCGCGCGGCGGACTTGAAGGCGCCCGAATACTCCGCGACCGCGGCCGATGATTTCATCATTACGGATCTCCGAGACCTGAACGCCGTTCGCGAAATCATCGCGCCCATGGACGGAGAAGGCTTCGACGAAATTTATCAATTCGCGGCGGACATGGGCGGGGCCGGCTATATCTTCACCGGCGATAACGACGCCGACATCATGCACAACTCCGGCATGATCAACATGAATCTCTTGCGCGCCCTGCGCGAAGGCGCCGTCCCCTCTCGCTCCCGGGTCTTCTATGCTTCGTCCGCCTGCGTCTATCCCCTTCGAAATCAAATGGATCCCGAGAGCCCCGATTGCCGCGAGTCCGGCGCCTACCCGGCGGATCCGGATTCGGAATACGGCTGGGAAAAACTTTTCTCGGAACGACTGTATTTCACCTACGCGCGCAACCACGGCATTCCGGTTTACGTCGCCCGCTATCACAATGTGTTCGGTCCCGAGGGAGCATGGAACGACGGCCGCGAAAAAGTCCCCGCCGCCGTCTGTCGCAAGATCGCGCGGTTGCCGTCCGAGGGCGGCTCCATCGAAGTATGGGGAGACGGCGAACAAACGCGCTCCTTTCTTTACATCGACGATTGCATTGAGGCGACGCGTCGCTTCATTCAATCGGACTTTCACGGTCCCATGAATATCGGCTCCGAGGAAATGGTTTCCATCAATCAGCTGGTGGACCTGGTGGCCGACATCGCCGATAAACGGGTCGAGAAGGATTACCAGTTGCGCGGACCGCAGGGTGTTCGCGGGCGCAACTCCAATAACGATCTCATCCGTGAAAAACTGGACTGGTCCCCGACCATATCCCTGCGCCGGGGTCTGGAAAGCACTTACCAATGGATTCACGCGCGCGCTCGTCAGGACGCGGCCGCCCCGGGCGGTGTTTAGTTGAACGGCCGAACAGCATGGCGCTTAACTTAATTCGAAGGGCAAAGGCGAAACTCCGTCGCCAACTGGACGCCTGGACGGGACAAAACCTCAAACGCGAAATCAGCGTTGGAGATCAAACCCTCCAGCTTGTACTGGGCAATCGTACTCGCAACATGGGCTCCGAGTATCCGCCGGGAACCGTCTACGAACCCTGGGTGCGAAAGTTCCTCTTGCTGGCCGCGCAATACGTCGGCGAAGATAAGAGCGCGGTCGATGTGGGAGCCAACATGGGCATCATGACCCTCACCCTGGCCGCGCTGTTGCCCCGGGGTAAGGTCCTGGCCTTCGAACCGGTTCGCGTTATGCACGACTATCTCGTCGCCAATGCGAAAAACAACGGAATTGAAAACGTCATCGCGGAACCCCTGGCCCTGACGGCCACCGCGAACGAAAAGCTCCACATGAACATGGCCAGGCACGCCCAGGCCGGCGGCTCGTTCACGTCACGGGCAAGCAACCGCGCGAAAGGAACCTACTCCGTGCCCGTGGACAGCATCAGTCTGGACGCATACCTCGAGCGATTCGAAACGCCCCCGGACATTAAGATTCTAAAGATCGACGTGGAGGGCTGGGAGTCGGCGACTCTGGCCGGGGCCGCGGGAACCCTGGCAAAGCATGATCCCCTCACATTCCTGGAGTTCAATGTCTGCGCCAGAAGCATGGCCGTCGAGGAACGAGGACGCGAATTGTTCGAACGCATTCGCTCCCATTTTAAGTACATCTATTTGATCAATCGCCTGGACGAGAAGCTCCAGCCCATTGCAAACTACGCCGAGCTCAGAGCCTCCATGCTGACCGGCCACTTCGTGGAAGATCTCCTGTGTTTTAATGATGAGGGGTTTCGCAATCGCCTGCAAGCCGAAATCCAACCGATCCGGTTTATGACCTACGGTGCCGCGGCCATTCGGCGAGACCGCGTCGGCTACATCTCCTGTTTGTCCCAGTATCCGGACAACTGGTGCCATGGGCATGACTTCGCGCTGTTCACGACCGACCGCGCCGTTCGCCTGACTCTCGAAAACGCGGGCCCCCACGCCGACAATCGCGTCATCGTCTCCCGGGGCAATGAAACCCGGGAACACTTTCTGGGGAAGGAACCCGTCACCCTGGACTTCGCGCCCGAAGCGGACCGCGAAGACTGCTTTTATATCTACACGGAGAAAATTTTTTCCGCCCGCGAACAATTCGGCAACAGCGATCCCCGAATACTGGGAATTCGAATCCAGGTCGAAACGCCGGAAGCGAACTAAAGCAATCATGCAGCCCCTGAACACGACGCGCCCCGTTACCGAACTACTGCATGCGTTGAGAAACGTCCCGGCCGCGGTTCTCTGGAGCAATTCCTATTTCGCCGAGTACGGCGAAACCTTCGATGTCTTCTACTCTTTCTGCAAGCTGGGCACCGGGTATATTTCGCTCCACGGCGAAATGCCCATGGAAACTTTCCATGAGCGTCGCAAGGAACACTCGAAAATCGCGGAGCTCTACCTGTGCGAATACGAACCGACGCCCGACGGGCTGAAGCGAACACGCAAGGAATCCATGGGACTGGGAGCCGATCCGCGTCTGGTGAGCGACGGCGTAAACGCCTACGGTTACGTAATCGGCTACGGCGAAGCTCGGCACCCGGCCTTTCTTTTCAACGCCGACGATGAATCCCTTAAACCGCTGGAGGCTCCCGCCGAATTTGAATGGGGCAAGAACTGGCAACCTTTCATGCGGGACGGGCGACTCTTCGTGGTCCACGAGCTTTCGCCGTTCAGTATTTATGAAATCGATCCGAGGACGGCCCGACTGACGCCCGTACTTCGCGTGGAATCCGACTTCGATCTTCCAGCCCACAATACGAATCATACCATGTTTCGCGGGGGCGCCAACGCCGTCGCCGAGGGCGATTTCGTTTACGGCATTGGTCGGGCTTCCGCGCAATCGTATCGTCACGCGCCCTTTCTATGGTCCAGCCACAAGGGCGATGCCCCCATTCTCCAGTTCACGGACTTTTTCAACGTCATCAGCAACCGGGGCTTCAGCGTGGTTGATCCCACGTGCTTCTTCCAGGACGGCAACAACTACTACATCTGCCTGGCTTGCTCTGAGACCTGCTGGTTTCACAAACAGAATATTCTCAACCTGCTTCTGGTCCTGGACCCGGACCAGCGCCACCCGAAGCTGCCCTCCCTGGAAGAAACACTGACTCCTTTTCCCCGCGTCCAGGCGGGAGGCAAGGTAAACCTGCGTCGACATGTTTTTCATTGCGATCGCATGCAACACGGCATTCCCCTGGTTCACGAGTACGGAGTCCAGTCCATGGGCCGACCGGGGGCCCTGGTGTACGGACCGTATATCAAAATCGAAGAAGGTCTACGCCTCAAGGTGGAACTGGCCTACCTGACTTTGCAAAGCGAAGGCGAAATTGCCGGCACGTTCGACATCAATCTTTCGCGCCTTGAGGCGGACGGCCGGGTTGAATTTATCCAGGCGGCCGAGTGTATTCTGCGTCCCACCGACAAGGATATGAACTACGCGTCCCTGTACATCGACACGAAGGACTATATCGGATATCAAATTGAATTTCGTGTATTCGCCGCGACGAATTTCCAATTGAACGCCTTCCACATTCGAATCAAGGAAGTCGGCGAAAAGGAATTTTCCGCGGCCGATTCCCACGCGCCCGGACTCACGGACGCTCGGCGCGCCGCGGCGTTTGCGCCCGCGGTCGACCGGCCCGCGCCCGGTGGATGGCGGACCCTTGCGCGCGCGATCAAAAGTAAACTGTTTCGTTGATTGCCGACCCATGCGACTCATCATTAAAAACGAATCCTTCTCCCGCATCGGCGAACTAACCGATTGCTTCCATGCCTTCTTCATTATGGACGGAGACCTTTATTCCGCGCACAGACGTCACAAATTGTTTTCCTTCCCCAGATGGCCGAAATCCCGCGAGGAGAACATAAGCAAGATTGTCCTCACGCGCTACCGAGACAAGGACCCGGGTCAAATCGAACACGAAGAGGTACTGTGCGACGGCAATGATCCTCGCGTCGTGAGCGCGGGGGATACCGCGTATGTACTTTCGCAAGGCGCGCTCCATACGAACGTCAATCACCTACTGACTGTTTTGCCTTCGAAGCA
>CAZGYS010000518.1:3329-5086 GCA_964530305.1 uncultured Leptospiraceae bacterium | reverse complement strand
CTCCTTGCCCGCGCCGAAGAACTTACCCAGCAGCAGCAAGCGCCGAACGGCCGGCTTACGATAGGCGCCCGGACGCGCGGCCAGTTCGCGATAGATCTTTTCCGCGCGAGAGGTTTCGCCGATTTCCTCCAGACTCCGGCCATGACGAAAACGATCGCTCGGGGGGCCGCCCTTCAAGGCGTCGAAGGCACGGGCCGCGTCCCGAAACTGTCCATTGCGAAAATAGGCCCTGGCCAGCGCCCGGGGATCGTCGCCGTGCTTCCCGGCGATGGCGCGCTTGCGGCGCGTGTTTTCGCGAATGACCAGGGAGAGCACCCGCGCGGATTCCTCAAAGTGGGTATCCGGATACCAGCGTTTTACGGCATCCAGTTTCTCCAGGGCGGGCTTCGTTTGCCCCAGTACCGCCAGGCAGTAACCGTAATGCAAAAGCACGAAGGCATGATCGTCCGCCTGCGAATCCGAGAGGCGTTGCTCCAGGCGAGCATAGACTCCGACGGCTTCCTTGAAGCGTTTCTTGCGTTCCATGAGAAAGGCGTATTGAGCAAGCAGCAGGGCTTCCGCGTTCTGGTTCAAGTACAGGACGGGCTTGAAGTTCAATAGACGCACGGCGTTCACGGCGTACATTCCCAGACGTTCGGTTACATTGGGACTCACCCGTAGCAGATCCGAACTTTCATTCATGACGCCGCTTTCCAGAACGTTCAGGCGGATTTCCCTCGCGAAATCGCGGTTATTGCGATAGGCCGTGCGAAAACGAGTACGCAGAATTTCCGAGGAGAGCTCGTAGTTCAGGAGGCGCTGGCGCGAAAGCTGCTGGCGCAATTGCAGGGTTTTGACCTGCACGATGACCCGCGAAAACGCCGAGAAGCCGGCGACAATCAAGAAGGCGAATCCGATTTTCAGCAGTAATCGCATGGCGGCTCACGACTCACAGTTCCAGAATGATGATGGTCAGGTCGTCCATGTATTTCTCGGTGTGATCGTCCAGCTTCTCCAGAAGATCCGCCAGGATGATTTGATTGCTTACGTCCGCTCCATGTGTCTTGATGATTTCGCGTACGCGATCCAGCGTAAAGGGTTTTCGATCCTCGCTTTCGCTTTCGTAGATGGCGTCCGAATACAAAATCAAACGATCCCCGGGACGGGTTTGATGCCTGACGACGGTATAATGATAGTCCACGACGATGCCCAGGGGCGGGTCCGACGGTTTGAGTTCGGTAAGTTCGCCCGAGGACGGGTTGTAAATGAAGGGCGGCGGATGACCGGCATTGACCAGCTCCACGAGCCCGTCGGACTGAATCCGCGCAAGAGACCCCGTAATATAGAACTGGGGACTGAGCCTTTCGGTCAGAACATTATTCAGGATATCAAAGGTCTGGTCCGGTTCCAGGTTCTGGGGTAGAATATTATCCAGCGCCATCATGGCGATGCCCGTAATCAAGGCCGCCGGGATACCGTGCCCCGTGGCGTCGGCCAGAAAAACACTGCGGGGACCGCCGGGAGCGTGATGGAAGGTATAGATATCGCCGCTGACTTCGCGCAGGGGGCGATAGTGAATGGCCGGTTTGTAATCGGCCATGGCGCCGGTTTCCGGCAGAAAGCGCACCTGCACTTCCCGTCCAACTTCCAGTTCGTACTGGATGTCCTCGTTCAGGGAGCGAATGGTCTCAATGGTCGTCTCCACGCGATCGGCCATGTCGTTGAAACCGCGTCCCAGCACGAGGACATCCAGTACGAACAGGAAGTTGGACGGGAAG
>CAZGYS010000518.1:0-3319 GCA_964530305.1 uncultured Leptospiraceae bacterium | reverse complement strand
CGCCGAAAGTTCCAATCGGCGCGCGCCTTCAAATCGCCGGAGGCCATGCTCTTGCTGGCGTCGGTCAAGCGCTCAATACGCTTCAAAAATACCCGGGCAATGAACACCGCGAACAGCACATGGAAAACCACGCCCCAGATCACCGCCAGGGCAATCTGCGCGTAGAGCTTTCGCAATCGCCCCTGAATATCCTCAAGCCCCACGGTAGTATAAAGATAGATGTTCTTTCCCGCCAGCGGCAGAATGAACTCCGTGCGAAAATCGTCCGGCTGCAAGGCCACGTGATAGCGCAGGCGAAAGAGCGCGTCGCCCCGGCCCACTTCCAGCGATTTCAGGCGCAGGGTTTCGGAGACCTTGCCGCCGCCGGGCGCCAGGAGTTTTTGTTCGCTCCCGCTGCCCGAGTTATAGCCGCGTCCTTTTAGGACCGTGCCCGCGCCGTTGAAAATGATGTACTGCTCCACATCGTATTCGCGCAGGAGATTGTCCACGGGGGTGTAGTCGATTTTGTCGTCCTCGTTCAGCTTGAGGTGATTCAGATCCGCCGTCAGACGATTGGCCACTTTCTCCGACTGGAGCTTGAACTTCTCGTTCAAGAGGTCCGTCTGGTTCTCGAAGATCATAATCGAGAAAAAGACGATATTGGACAGCGCCAATATGGAATAGAGAATTCCAATGCGGACCCGCACGGACCTGGACGTAAACTTTTGGGTGAGAGACATGGATCAATACAGGGAGTTCAGACCGGTTGCTTTCCCGACGGTCCGCGTTTAGCCTCGAGGATACGACGCTTGGCGCGCCAGCGCGCGCGCTTGCGCGCTTTCTCCATTTCCTCCACCTCGAGCTTGCGAATGGCGGCATCCATGTCCCGGGTGTCTTCTTCGCGATCCTTTTCGTCGAATTCGCGCAGGCGCACGTTCTGCTCGTCGATGAACTTGAACATGCGATTGGGGTGGTTCGTAAACATACCGTCCACGCCCATGTCGAAGTACTTTTCCATGTCCTTGTAATTGTTCACGGTGAAGGGAAACACTTCCAGGCCCGCTTCGTGACAATTGTCCACGAACTTCTGGGTCAGGTCGATGCAGTGGGGATTGAAGGCGACGATGCCGTATTTCTCCTTGAGTGCCGCCGGGTCCAGCTTGCCCACGTCCTTATAATGCAACAGCGCCGTGCGAATGGTCGGATCGATCTTGTGAATCCGTTCGATCAACGACCAGCGAAACGAAGAGACGATGACGCGGTCGTGCACGCCGTAGCGATTCACGGCGTGAATGAGCTGGTGCTCGACGCCGTCCTCCTGCAGTTCCTCTTCCCAGCACTCCTTCTTGATCTCGATATTCACTTCCATGCCGCAACCCCGGGAGATCAAAAGAACCTCGTCCAGGGACGGCAACTTCGTGCCCTCGTATTTGGGGTGAAACCAGCTTCCGGCGTCCAGCCCGCGCAACGCGCGATAGTCCCACTCGCCTACTTCACCGACGCCGTCCGTAGTGCGCGTCAGGGTGTTGTCATGAATAATGATGAGCTTGCGATCCCGGGTCATGGCCACGTCGAATTCGATCATGTGGCAGCCCAGCTTGATGGCCTCCCGCATCCCAATCAGGGTGTTTTCCGGATACGAACCGCTCCACCCCCGATGGGCAATGACCTTGAACTCTCGATCCTCAATCTCGGGCCGTTCGCCCGGCTGATACAATGACCCGTCTCCCGCCTTGCCGCCGGTCTCGGAGCCGGTTCCGGGCCCGTCGTCCTCGCCCCGAGCGGCCGCGGGCGGTGTTGTAGGAGTTCCGACAGAGTTGCCGTTTTCCTCGAACCCGGCCTTGCGGAGTTCGGTGTCCAGTTCGACATTGAGCAGATTATCCAGAGCCTGGAGGCGGATGGAGATCTCCTCCCCCGTGAGGCCGCCGAATTCCGGATAAACCTTGTGCTGGATGTTTTCCATACCGTGGCCGACATTTTGAGTTCGCCCCGCGGCCAGGTCAATCGATTACCGCTTTGAAATTGGTTGATCCGCCGACGGCCCCCGCGCAGTTCATACCGAAACGAAAGACCTCATATCGAAAGACCACATATATAGAAGGCTAGAGAAATAGTGATGCACGAAAACAGCCATGGAATCGCTCGCCCGCCCCACTCCGGAAACCCATTCCAGTTCCCGAGGCCGGCTCGCTGGTTGCTCCTCCCGGTTTTACTTCTGCTGGCGGCGAATTTCACATCCCTCACGGCCGATACCGGAGGCGGGAATCGCACCGAAAACCCGGGCAAGCGCAAGTACTACGTGGGCGTCTATCTGACCGATATCTCCGGTTTCGACATGAAGGAGGGCCGCTTCAAGGCTGACCTCCACGTCTGGCTCAAGTGGCTGGGTAATGATCCGGCGGAAAGACGCGCCCTGGAAAAGGAAATGCCCATCATCTTTCCCAATGGGGAAATCGATTACGAGAATCTGCGGGTGATGTCCTCGGAGAACGACGGCAACTGGCAAAGCGTGCGCTGGCGGGTTCAGGGCGATTTTCGGGGCACCTTTCCCCTGCACGCTTTTCCTTTTGATCGCCAGCAGTTGCCCATTGAGGTGGTCCTGGCTCAGGACCAGGGCCAGCTGGCCGCGGACCTCACGGGTTCGTCCATGTCCGCCCGCTTCTCCGTAACCGGCTGGAACTACGAACCCTACTTTCGAGCCCGCACGGCTCCCCGGGCCTACGCGTCGGACTTCGGTTCGGTCCTGCGGGAAGGCGGCAAGCATCGCGTAAACTCCGTGGTCTTCATGCTGAACCTGCGGCGGCCCTTCATCGCCTATGTGATCAAGATGCTCCTGCCCCTGGCCATCATCGTGGCCATGGCGTGCCTGGCCATCGCCCTGCCCGTGGAGAACATCGACGCGCGCGTGGGCATGATCATCACGGCGCTGCTGGCCTGCGTCGCGCTGAACTTTTCGCTTTCGGACAGCCTGCCCGACGTGGCCTACCTGGTAACGGCCGATAAATTTTTCATCGGCGCCTATATGGTGATTTTGCTGGCGCTGGTGGAAACCATCGTGGTTTATCGCCTGCGCGAAAGGCGCTCGGCGGGCGCCGCCAGGTGGGATCGCATCGCGCTGTGGGGGCTTCCCGGCGCGGCCGCGGCGGCGGCCTTCGTGGCGATTATCGCTGGCGCGTTCACGGGCGATGTTACCGAGCCCGACATCATCGCCGCGCGCAAGGACGCCGATGCGAAAGCCCGAGCGGCGAATCGCAAGCGCCCCGAATCAAAACGCAAGGTTTTGCGCATCAGCGTGCTGGGCACCCGCTCGGCCACGGCCTACGGTTTCGGCGACGGCTTT
>CAZGYS010000517.1:0-5099 GCA_964530305.1 uncultured Leptospiraceae bacterium | reverse complement strand
TGGCCAGTTCAATCAATTGCTTGGGATTCATGCCCATGGAAGCCAGGGCTTGGATGATGTCCGGTTTAACGAGCGAGAGGGATTTCAGCACGCTACCGATCTCGTAGGCCTTGGCGTCCGCGCTTGCCCGGGCGTTTTCCGCGGCGATGGTCACCAGCTCTCGTTTCTTTTCTTCCTGGGCGGTCTTGAAGGAGAGCTGCTCGGCTTCCATGTCGTGCTTGCGCGATTGCACGGCTTTCTCCGCGTCCATCTGGGCTTCCTTCTTCTGACGAATTTTATTTTCCACGGCGATTTCCGTGTTCAATTCGTTTTCCTTGATGACTCGTTCCTGCTCCACGGCCGCGTTGCGGCGAGTATAGATGGCGTCGTCGGCTTCCTTCAGGATGCGTTCCCGAGTGGCCGCTTCCAGCGCGCGGGCCGTCTCCTGATTGGGGCGCAGGGCCAGGATGGAGAGGCCGGATACCTCCACGCCCATGGTTTCCAGTTCTCCATTGGTTTGGATGTCTTCGCGTAATTGCGCCGCCAGCTTGTGGCTTGATTGCAGGGCTTCGCGCAGTTCCAGTCCTTCCAGATACGATTTTGTATGGACCTGCAGGGCATTCAAGATTCGTTGCGAAAGTTTTTCGGGATCATCCGAAAGATACGCCCGGGTGCGGGGATCGATGCCGTAGTTCAAGAGGCCGGAGATTTTCTCCGCGTCCGCGATGCGAAAAGTAACCTGGCCTTGAATGGTTATGGCCTGGAAATCAGACGTCGTCTCCTCGAAAATAAACGCCGCTTCCATGCTGCCCATGGGAATGGCCGCCAGCGAAGTCGTCGGCACATAGTAAAAGAAGGAAAGACCGGCGCCCCGCGCGGTGATCTTGCCGTTCTTGTACTTCAAGACATAGACATTGGGTTGGAACTTGATGAACTTAAATCCGAGCATGTACGCGGTGTACCGCGCGGGCATCGCCCGGGGCAAGGAAAAAACAACCGGACGGCGTCACGGGCCGCTAAACAAAGCGATTACTGGTAACGGGAGAACCCAGAAATCGCCGTGAGCGCCCGCCGTCGCGCTCGGGGGAACGCAATTGAATTTCACCGAAGCGGGCGGCGAAACTCTTCAATTCCTCAACGCCGGACAGGTCCTCGATTTCCGGCTCCAGGGCGACGATTTTTTCCGCCAGTTCGTCGGGTGGTTCGGACATGGGCGCCGACTCCGTCGCCTCTCCCTGATCGTTCACGCTCAAGCCGCCTTCCCAGGGCGGCGCATTGTATTGATACATGTAGGTCGTGATGTCCTCGGCGATGGGAAAGTCCCGGGTCCATTCGCGCGCATGCGCCCAGAGAGCTTGCCCGGGGCGATAGTAGCGCAGGGATTCATAGATGCCTTCATCGTTTAAGTCGTTCAGATCATAGGCCACGACCAGTTGCGCGTCGGCCATGTTGCCCTCGGACCAGGGCTTTGCATCGGCGCCCAGTAGTTCTCCCGCCGCCAGACCCAGGATTTCACTGCTTCGATCCGGAAGGAAGACCAGCGTTTCCACCGGGAAGCGCGCCGCCTCCAGGGCCAGGCGCAGCCTTTCGATGGCCGCGCGGCAACGTTCGAAACTATCCTGCGTGTACGCGAAGCGCCCGCGCATGCCTTCCTCGAAGCCTTCCTCGGCAACGTGTAAAAGCAGGGAAGCGTTGACGACGAAGTCCCAGCCGCGTAAGTCCTTTTCGTCGAGCTGCGCGGCGTTGTGCAGAGCGTCCACGCGCGCCAGCATGGCGGCCACCGTTCCACGCATGAACTCGAAGTCGGAATTACTCCCGGGGTCCAGCACGGCGAAATGCTCCCGGGCGATTTCCAGGCGGCCGCTCAAAATCGCATTAAAGACCAGCAGGTAACGGCATAGAAAGCCGCTTTCCAGCAGAGTCGGATTGGCCAGCAGCACGTCCCGGGCGGCGTGATTCATGCCGTCTCTTTCCAGGGCCGATACCAGCTCGGAAATGATGTCTTCGCGCCCGGGCGATTCACGGTCGGCGCGGGCAAGGACCGTGGCCGCGATGGCCGGCAGATCCGCCTCGATGAGATCATAGCCGGCCGAATACAAATGCTTTACATCCCGGGGACGCGCCGCGACGCCCGCAATCATGGCGCTGAAATCGTCTCCCGCGATGGGCTTCGCGATTTCCGCGAAAAGTTCAAAAGCTTCGCGAAATTTTTCGTCACCGGTCAGTTCGGGTGCCGGATATCGCAATAGCCATTGCAAAGTTTGAAAGCTTTCCGTGGGATCACCGGGCAACATTTCCCGGGCGGCGTTCATGGTTTCCTGAAAGGACGACATGGGGATAAGTTATCGCGGCGCTCGGAGCCGTCGCCATTTTTTTCAGGCTTTACGAACGGCCAATGCCGCGAACCCATGGAAATCCATGAGCGATCTGTTTGTCGGAAAGAACCTGATCACCGTCCTGGTCGTCGTCAATGGGGTCTTCGGAGCGCTGGGGCTCCTGTCCATCTTCCCCGCCTTGATGAGCGTCATGATGTTCGACGCCCCCGGCTCGGAGAAAAACAAACTGCTTCGGTTTACGTTTCACGGCATATTGTCTTTTCCCGCCCTGGGTATTCTTTCCATTCCCATGACCTGGGCGGTCTATTACTTCAAGCAAGGTTGGCCGGCATTGGTTGTGTCCTTTTCGCCCTTGATCAGCATCGGCTGGATTGCCCTGGGTTTCGCGCTTATTGCAATCGTCCATGACGGCCAATTTCGTCCGAATGATTAGCGCGAAAGTACGCTGAGAAAAAATCCATTGGTCGGGAAAAAATTTTCGAATTTCGGCGTAAAGATATCTTTTGTTTCGTCTTATTTCGCGTATCGCCGAGAGGGCGAACATTTAGAGCACTGAAATGAAAAACGGAAATCAAAATTTACTTCAAGCCGGCGGGCTTTACGCCGGTTTCGCGGGCGCCGCCTTTTCTAAAGGGCAGGGTAAAGGCTTTAATATGTCTTTCGCGGGAGGAGCCGTACTCACGTAAATTAACGTGATACGAGCACGAAACCCTCCGCGGCGAAAGCTTCGGAGGGTTTTTTTGTGTCTTTCGCGCGCTCGTCGCGCGACGATTTCCCCGGAGAGCAGGTGTGGTCATAGGCGGCGGTCTGAAGAATCGCAGAATCTGGTTCGATTCCAGGTCCGGGGGCTCTATAAATGCGCGCTGATGGTGTAGTGGTCAGCATGGTTGTCTTCCAAACAGCGGGCGGGGGTTCGAATCCCCCTCGGCGCATCCGGCATGAAAACATGCGGCGACAAAAGTCGCCTGGATAAAGCAATTAAGGGGCCGAGCAATTCGGTCCGAGACGTGAGCGGCGACGCGTCTCTAAAAAACTTCGCCGCGTTTATCGGGCTCGTAGCTTAACGGTAAAGCATCGGTTTTGCAAACCGGCAGATGTGGGTTCAAATCCCACCTTGTCCAATGAAGGCCTGGAGAGGGCGCCGCCCTCTCCAGGGACCTCTCCCGCCAGGGGTTGCGGTTCCCCTGGGACCCCTTCGTCGGGCTTTCGGCATCCGTGCTTCGCCCGACACACTCGCCTCCGTGCGAGTGACAGCTTCGTCGGGTTGAGTGGCGTGAGTTTACGTATGACGGGAGTTGGGTTCGCGACGTGTGTCGTCAGTTTGCAGCCTGTGTTGGCGTTTTAGTGTTGTTTAACTTAAACTAAAAAGGTGTTGGGTAACCCCGTTGCGAATCGGGTCTTCGCAGAGGGGTTACCCAACACCGCACCTGGGACCGGAGCTCGGTTGGTAGAGCATCCGACTCTTAATCGGAGGGCCGTGGGTTCGAATCCCACCGGTCTCATGGGAGCATTTTGTCGTTCGATTTCAACGGCGGGGACGTTCAAGTTCCGCGGCGCCCCAGGGCAATGCCCGCGGGTGTACCGAATCGCTCAATGAAATGCTCCTGGTATGTGACGGTTCGATTCCGTTCAGCTCCGCTGGAGGAGCTGTAGCCCAATGGTAGAGGCAACCAACTTTTAATTGGTGACCAAAAGTCAAAGGCCCGGCGAGAGCCCATCTCGTCGCTTATCTCAAAACAGAGAACCAAAAAAGGCCGGAGCACCGGTCCGCGCGCAAGGGATGCGATTTTCGCGTCGCCTCGGGCGTGGATACCGGGTCATGAGCTTCGCGAACGGCGGATACCGCGAAAGGGGCGAACCGACCGGAGGACCACGTGATGGTTACCGATCCTAATGAGCGGTAATCGGAGCGCGGTGCGCGGGCGGGGCGACCATTCGCTCAAGCACGTTCCCGTTCATGAGTCGGGGTGCTTCGGCAATTGCACTATTTTTTATAACGTAAACGTAATCATTTAGGAGAAGAAAAATGACGTACATTAATACGCATCAAAGAGGCCTTCTGTATCGCCGCGGAGAATATCTAGGCATGCTGAGTCCCGGCCGCCACTTCATCATGCCCTGGTCGGGCTATGAAGTCGTTATCGCCGATACCCAGGTCGCGTTTCCCGCGAAACTGAATCTGAACATCTATCGTCGAGACGAGAAGTTAATGCGTGAACTCGTCATCGTGGACGTGAGCGACAATGAGCTCGTTCTGCGCTTCGCGGACGGTCGGTTCGTGGAGGTTCTGACTCCGGGCAGCCACGCTTTCTGGACCGTGGTCGTTAAGCAGGAATTCGTGCGCGTGGATCGCAATCGCGCCCGCGTGCCGGACGAAGTGAACCCGGCATTGCACGACGCCCTGCGTGCCTACATTCGTTTTCTGCGTGTCGAGCACTATCAGAAGGGCCTGCTGTTCGAGGACGGCGTCTTCAAGGAAATGCTGGAACCGGGAACCTATCGCTTCTGGCAGGGACCCGTCATGGCGAGCATCCAGGTCGTGGATATGCGTAAGCAGCAAATGGATATCAGCGGCCAGGAACTCATGACCAGGGATAAGGTTACTCTGCGTCTTAACTTCACTACGCACTATCGCATTAAGGACGTCGTGAAGGTGGGCGTAACCATCAAGGATTTCGAGCAACAGCTCTATATTCTGGCACAGATGATTCTGCGCGAATACGTGGGTTCACTGACGTTGGATGAGTTGCTCCAAAAGAAGGCCGAAGTCGGCGCTTTCGTGCT
>CAZGYS010000516.1:0-5106 GCA_964530305.1 uncultured Leptospiraceae bacterium | reverse complement strand
CTTCGTTTCGCCCGTCCACCCGGCGAATGTACTCGGCCAGGCAGCCGGCCGCGGAACCGGTGGCCGGATCCTCGTCCACGCCCACGGACGGCGCGAACATGCGACAGTGAACCTGATTCTCCCGGTTTTGAGCCTGGAGGGAGTGAATGTGAAGACCATTCGCTTCCAGTCCTCCGAATACCTCGGCGAAAGCTCCGTGATTGAGGCGAGCCCGTTGCACCGCGGCCAGAGTCCCTAAACGCGCCATGAGAAAAACAACGCCCGTGGATACTTCCAGCGCCGGCGCGTCGACGAAATCATCCGCCCGCAGGCCCACGACGTTCGCCAATGATTTAGCATCCAGGCTTCGACCGAATATTCCCGGCTTCTGACGCATGTAACCGCGAATCCCGTTCATGCTCGGATCGTCCTGGAAATCCACCGGTATGGGCCCGATGTCCAGGTCCAGGGTGATGCGTTCGGGCGGCTCGCCGTGCCGTGCGCGAAATTCATTTCGCAGAACCAGGGCCGTACCCAGGGTGGGGTGGCCGGCAAAAGGCAGTTCGCGATTGGGAGTGAAGATACGTACGCGTACCGGCGTGTCCGGCCCGTGATCGCCGATGATGAAGGTCGTTTCCGAAAAGTTGAATTCCCGGGCAATCCTTTGCATGGCCCCGGTTTCCAGATTGGGAGCGGCGAAAACCACGGCCAGTTGGTTGCCGCTGTACTTCTCCGAGGTGAACACATCCATGATGAAAAATCGCATAACTGTACTCCTTGTATCCGGGAAAATACCACGGGGAGGCTTGACATAACAGATACACAATTCCGTATTTAGACCATAACAGTTTACTCGTTCCATTCACCGGGGCGACACACCGCCTGTTGGAATAGGAATCGAGTTTGCGGGAACCGAAAAAACTTAATCAACGGATTCGATCCCAGGGTGGGCGTAAATACATGAAAGAACAACATTTGTATGAAGGCATGGCCGATTCGGTGGCGGAGATGATCTCCAATGGTACTCTGCGCGCGGGGGACCGTCTGCCGTCCTTGCGAGGTATCTCCCGGGAAAGGGGCGTGAGTCTCTCCACCGCCATCGAGGCCTATCAATTGCTGGAGAGTCGAGGGCTGGTGGAAAGCCGGCCCCAGTCCGGCTTCTTCGTGCGGGCGTCCGTGGCGTCCCGGGCGCTTTCGGCGGCGGTACCGCGCATGGACAATCGCCTCCGTATTTCGCGCAATCTGGGCATGGACGAAAGGGTGTCGCGGCTTCTGGACAGCATGCACGACCCCGACATGGCGCCCCTGGGTGCGGCCACGCCGGCCGAGGAGTTTCTGCCCATCGCCGGATTGAATCGCATGTTCACGCGAGCACTGCGCCACGAAGGCGCCCATGCCTACGAAACCGCCGGCGGCAATCCCGAACTGCGTCGCGCGCTGGCATTGCGGGGGGCGACGGCGGGCATCGCCGCGGGCCCGGAGGAAGTCGTGGTGACGGCCGGTTGCATCGAGGCGCTGGAACTATCCCTGCGCGTCGTGGCGGAACCGGGGGACATCATCGCCTGCGAATCGCCTACGTTCTTCGGGATCCTGCGCATGCTGGAGGCTCTGCGCTTGAAGGTCGTGGAAATTCCCTCCCGGGCGGATACGGGCATGAGCCTGGAACATCTTCGCGCGGCCATGGGTAAGCATCGCATCAAGGCCGTCATCACCACGCCGAATTTCAGTAACCCAACCGGCAGCCTCATGAGCGAAGAGAACAAGGACGAACTGGTGCGCATGACCGCGCGGCGCAACATTCCAATTATCGAGGACGACATCTACGGCGATTTGAACTTCGACGGCCGTCGCCCCGGCACGCTCAAGGCCCGCGATGAAAAGGGCCTGGTATTGTATTGCTCGTCGTTTTCCAAATCCCTTTCGCCCGGGTTGCGCCTGGGCTGGGCGCTGCCGGGCCGTTTCACGGAGAAGTTCATCGCGCTCAAGCGCATGGTCTCCATTGCCTGTCCCACGTTGAACCAGATTGCCCTGGCGGGTTACCTGGGGACGCGCGGTTATGACCGTCATCTGCGTTCCCTGCGGGGGCGGTTGCACTCCACGAGTCTGCGCATGTCCGAGGCGGTGCTGGACCTTTTTCCGCCGGGCACGCTGGTCACGCGTCCCCGGGGAGGGTACGTGCTGTGGGTCGAGCTTCCCCGCGACGTGGACTCCATGGAATTGCAGGCGCGCGCCCTCACGCGCAAGATCAGCATCGCCCCCGGTCCGCTTTTCTCCGCCCGCGGCGATTACGGTAACTACATTCGCTTGAATTGCGGGCGAGGTTGGACGTCCGTCGTGCGCAAGGCCCTGGCCCAGCTGGGTGAGCTGTGCACCGCCATGGCTCGCCGCCCGGCTTGAAGGCGATTCGAGCGATTCAATTAATTGGGGCGAATTTTCCCATTGCGTCCCTGTAACCTGGCGGTCATCCGGGTCTCCAAACTATCGATTGAATTGCGGGGCGAACCCGCGCCAACCAAGGAGCAAATGCATGGGGCATTATTATAATGATAAGGATCTCGCGAAGTTCAAGAACATCCGTCGCGTGAACGAGGAACTGGGAGATAAATTCTTCGACTACTACAACAGCACGATGAAGGAAGGCGTGCTGTCGGCCCGGGAGAAGGCTCTAATAGCCCTGGCGGTTTCCCACGCCCTGAAGTGTCCTTACTGCATCGACGCCTACAGCTCGGCCTGCCTGGAGAAAGGCGCGGACGAAGCCCAGATGAACGAGGCCGTACACGTGGCCGCGGCCATGGCCGCCGGGATCACCCTCGTTCACGGCGTCCAGATGATGAACAAGGTCGATGATCTGATGATGTGAGCGGAAAAAGCGCGCAATTCATTGTTCTGCGTCTTGTTTAAGACGTACCGGGGCGGGGATGCGCGGGGTCTTTTTACCGTTTTTTCGACCTCCCATCCCGCGTCCCGGCAATTCCCACCCCAACTCGCCCTCTGCGACTAACACGTGGATAACTCATTCCGACCCGGGCGATTCGCCGCGGGAACGGTTGACGTACGCAGGGTGCCGGAAATCAGGGTATGAGGCCCCGTCGCGGGTCAACTTTCCCTCAAGTGAAATCATATGGCTTCTAAAAGTAAATCCGCCGGCACGGCAAGCACGGGTGTGAATGGCAAGAATGGAGCCGCTCCTCGTGCCGCGAAGACCCGGGCCGTGAAAACCGCGGCAAAAAAAACGCGCGGCGGGAAATCCGCGGCGGCCGGCGCGAAGAGCCCATCGCCTGCGCCGGGTTCTCCCCGGGACCGCGAGATCATTCGCGTCCAGGGTGCTCGTGAACACAACCTGAAGAACATCACCGTGGAGATCCCTCGGGACAAACTGGTGGTCATCACCGGCGTCTCGGGTTCGGGCAAATCCTCCCTGGCCTTCGATACCATCTACGCCGAGGGGCAGCGCCGCTACGTGGAATCCCTATCGGCCTATGCGCGCCAGTTCCTGGGACAAATGGAAAAGCCGGATGTGGACCTCATCGACGGCTTGAGCCCGGCCATCTCCATCGAACAAAAGACGACCCATCGCAATCCACGTTCGACGGTGGGCACGGTAACCGAGATTTACGATTACCTGCGCCTGCTTTTCGCTCGGGGCGGGCAGCCCTACTGTCATATTTGCGGCAACAAGGTCAGCGCCATTTCCGTGGATCAGATCGTGGACCGCATCAAGACCCTGCCCGAGGATTCGCGCATCCAGATTCTGGCGCCCCTGGTGCAAGGCAAGAAAGGCGAACACAGGGAAATCCTGGAAAACGCGCGACGTAACGGCTTCGTTCGCGTCCGGGTCAACGGCGAAATCACGGATCTGCAAGAAGAGATCAAGCTGGCCAAGAACAAGAAACACAACATTGAAATCGTCGTGGAGCGCATGCGCATCCGCGAAGGCATCGATACTCGCCTTACGGAGGCGGTGGAACTGGCTTTCTCCCAGAGCGAAGGCGTGGTGATCGTTTTCGACGGAGAAAAAGACCACATCTACTCCCGCAATCTTTCTTGTTCCAATTGCGATGCTTCGCTGCCCGAGCTGGAACCCCGCAGTTTTTCATTCAATTCCCCCCAGGGTGCCTGTCCCGAATGCGACGGCCTGGGAACCTTGCTGGAGTTCGACGAGAAGCTCCTGGTGCCGGACAACTCATTGAGCATCAACGATGGTGCTTTCGCGCCCTGGTCCAATGGCCGTACGTATTGGTACATGGATCGTTTCCTGGCGGAGCTTTGCCGCGAGCTCAAATTCAAGCCCGATACGGTCTGGAGCAAGCTGCCCGCCAAAACGAAGAAATTCATTTTGCATGGTCCGGACGCCGTCAGCGGTGTAAAAATCAGTCGCCATTCGTATTTGGATGAATACGAGGGGCTCATTCCCCATCTGCATCGCCGTTACATGGAAACGAAATCCGACGACGTGCGTCTGTGGATGGAGAAATACATGTCGGAGCAGGCCTGTCCCAGTTGCGGCGGTCGTCGCCTGCGGCCCGAGTCCCTGGCCGTGCGCTTTCACGAAAAGACCATCGACGTCGTGACCGACCTGAACGTGGGTGATATCCTGTCGTTTTTTCAGGGGCTCAAGCTCGGCGAAGCAGAGGAAAAAATCGTCGGTCGCGTGCTCAAGGAAATCCGCGAGCGCTTGAGTTTTCTCTACGACGTGGGCGTGGGTTATCTAACGCTTTCTCGGTCGGCCGGTACTCTGTCCGGCGGCGAAGCACAGCGCATTCGCCTGGCGACTCAAATCGGTTCGTCCTTGATGGGCGTGCTCTATATCCTGGATGAACCGTCCATCGGACTGCACCAGCGGGACAATGATCGCCTGCTGGCCACGCTCAAGAATTTGCGGGACATGGGTAATACCGTCATCGTCGTGGAGCACGACGAAGAGACCATGGCGGACGCGGACTACCTGCTGGACCTGGGTCCGGGCGCCGGCGTCCATGGCGGTAATCTGGTTGCGGCCGGGACGCCCGAGGAAGTGGGCAAGGTTCCCGAGAGCGTCACCGGAATGTATCTCAGCGGGACCCGCGAAATTCCCGTGCCGCCCCAGCGTCGCGCCGGCAACGGCAAGAGCCTGGTCGTCAAAAAGGC
>CAZGYS010000515.1:0-5108 GCA_964530305.1 uncultured Leptospiraceae bacterium | reverse complement strand
GTCCGCGTTCACGCGATACAGCTTACCCGTGCTTTCGCTTTCCGCGTCGTGCATGCTGCCGGCCCACAGGCGACCCTTCGCGTCTACCTTGGCGTCGTTGAAGCGATTCTCGGGCCCGTGGGAATCCGGCCGCGCGAAGTACTCGATGCGGGCGTCCTGTCTGGAATCATTTGGGCCGCCGTCCAGCGGCAGTTCCAGAAAAGCCAGGCCGTCCTTGAGCCCGGCCGCGAAACCACCGTCGGCACGGGGCGCGAGAAACCCGATCTGATCCGGCATTTCCCAGGCATCCTTGCGGCCCGTCTCCGGTTCCAGGCGATGCACGCGATGGGATTTGATGTCCACCCAGTAAATTGCCGACTCCTCGGCCATCCAGAGCGGACCTTCGCCGAGCACGGCGCGAGTTTCGTGGAGGCATTCGATCACGGGTAATGACCGCCGCCCGGAGGTGAAAGGGCAATCACAATAATTCTACGTCGGGCACAAGGGAACACGAATGACCACGAATTTTTCAAATGTGACGAATACCGTACGTCAGGGTACCCAACCGGTATTCGCGTCATTCGTGCGTATTGGTCGGGATTCGTGTTCCTCTTATTTCCCCGTAAAGATCGCCTTGCGTTTTTCCGTCAGCGCCGTGATGCCTTCCAGCGCGTCTTCGCTTTCGGTGAGTTCGAGCGCCGCGGGCAGCAGGGCCTTCGCGGCCGTCTCGATCCCTTCGTTTACCGTGAGGCGCGCGGAGTCGATTGTGGCGGCGACGGCCAGGGGCGCCATATCGCATATGCGCTCGGCGATTTTCCGGGCTCGCTCCATCAACTGCTCCCGGGGCACCACCTCTTGCACCAGCCCGATGCGATGAGCCTCGCCGGCATCCAGATTGTCGGAAGTCAAGAGGTAGCGCATGGCATTGCCCCAGCCCACGGTCCGCACCCAGCGCATGGTTCCGCCGCCCAGCGGCATGATGCCGAACATGACCTCCGCCTGCGCGAATATGGTCCGTTCCGCGGCCAGATTGATATCGGCCGCCAGCATCATCTCGAGCCCGGCCGTGAAGCACATGCCGTGCACGGCGCACACCACGGGCTTGCGGCGATCTCGCCCCGTCACGCCCCAGGGATCGATATTGCCCTCGGGGTAAGGCCAGGCGCGTTGCTCGAGCAGGGCGGGGCGCATCTTGTCCAATTGCATGCCCAGGGTGAAGTGCTTACCATGGGCGAAGACCACCGTGCACAGGATTTCGGGATCGTCCTCGGCGCGGGTATAGGCCTCCGACAGCTCCAGTACCATGGGCAGGTCCAGGCGATTGCGCTCCTTCGGGCGATTGAGTCCGATCATCATGATCCGGCCCTTTTTCTCCATCGTAACAAATTCCATGACGGTCCTCCGACAAATTCAGGATATCATCAAGGAGACAAAGTTGTCTCCTTGTGGCTGGCGCCAATAAAATATAGTAGACCAAACTGTCTCCTGTTTTTTACTTCCCGAGTGAGGAGATCCTACGATGTATCTGGAAGAAGAAGCCCCGAAATTGTCGGAACATCGACAAACCGGGCCGGATGAGAAGATCCGACGGACGGCCTTCGAGCTGTTTTATCGACAGGGGTATCATGCCACCGGGATCAATCAGATCATCGAGGAGTCGGGCACCTCGAAAAAGAGCTTCTACAGGTATTTCCCCGCCAAGGAAAACCTGGCGCGGGCCTACCTGGGGGAACGCAAGGAGTTCTATCTGGAATTCTTCCGGAAGCTGGGCAAGCGCTGTCCGGAGCTGCATGATTTCATGAACACCTGGATGTTCGTCCTCAAAAAGGAAGTGGAATGCGATCGCTATCACGGATGCGCATTCGCGAACTTTTCCGGCCAGACCATGGAGGCACCGGCCGTTTTTCTGACCGACCTGCGCGACGTGGCGGCGAGGAGACGGCCCGAGTCTTCGTCGACACCGACCTGCGCGACGTGGTCCACGCCTGGCGCGAAATCCTGCGGGACTATCTGCGAACTTGCACCGTGAACGGCGAACCGTTTCAGGGCGATCCCGAACGCGCCGCCGACCGGATTCTACTTATCTACGAAGGCACCGTGCAGTTGTACGCCATGACCCGGGAAATTCGCTACGTGGAAAACATGGCCGAGGAAATCCTGCGCTTGATATAAACTCGAATTTTTTCCCCCCGCGAACCGCCGACTGACCGACCATCGCGCTGAACCATTGCGGGCGGCACGGGGTCGGAGTGCGTAGTTGGGCGGATGCGAAGAGATGAGCGGAGCATGGAAAACGCCATGCGGAAAAACAGCGCCGCTATTATTATGGTTTGAGATGAAGTTGCTCGAAGGCGGGCGGCGCGTGCCTTGATGAAGCCCCGAATCCTAATCCTCATTGTCCTGGCGGCCCTGGTATGTCAATCCGGCTGTCGGCGAGACCTCACCGGTAAGCAACAGCCCGAGGCCGCGCGGAGCGTTCTGGATCTAAAGAACTGGGATTTTCGGCGCGATGGTTCCGTGAAGCTGGACGGCGAATGGGCCTTCTACTGGAAGCGACTCCTTGATGACGTGTCTGAAAAAACCCCCGATGCCTTCGCCGCGGTTCCCAAACCCTGGAAGGGAATTAGGGCGCGCGGCGAAACCGTCGGCGGCATGGGTTTCGCCACGTATCGCCTGCTGGTGCGATTGCCCGCGAACGGGTCGGGCGAATTCCTGGCTCTCGAGCTGGGCGACATGAATACGGCTTATCGCCTTTTCGTAAACGGACGTTTGTTGCATGAAGTCGGTCGCGTGGGGCGAAACAAAGCGAGCTCTCGTCCGGCCTTTCGCCCCGACATCGTGCCCGTTAGCCCGGCCGAAAGCCTGGAAATCATCGTACAGGTGGCGAACTTTCACCATCGCAAGGGCGGATTGGATCACGTAATTCGCCTGGGATTGGAGAAGGAAATCCGCGCCGGTCACGAGGCGGCCAACAATGTTTCGCTCTTCGTTTTCGGCAGCCTCCTTTTTCTGGGACTGTATCATTTCATTCTTTTCGTGCTTCGTCGAAGCGATGCGCGCCCCCTGGACCTGGCGCTGGTTTGCGTGGTGCTGGGGTTGCGTTCCCTGGCCACGGGCAATTATTATTTGATGCGATTGTTTCCGGACCTGCCTTTCAGTGTACTGCTGAAGCTTGAATACCTGACCCTGGTAATCACGGTGCCCATTTTCGCCGGGTTCGTGCGCTCGCTGTTTCCCCGGGAGTTTTCCCGCTGGACCTTGCTCTTTTTTCAGATCATCGGTTACGGCTGGGGTTTGATGGTCCTCGCGACGGAAGTAAGCTTCTTCAGTCGCACGCTGGTCTACTACTTCGGAGTCCTGTTCGTCTTCATCGCCTTCGCCTTCGGGGGCGCCGTGCTGGCCTTTATTCGTAAACGGGAAGGGGCGGGTTTCGTTCTGTTGGGCGGCTTCGTCTTCGGCGTCATGGCGGTGCTGGACGTTCTAAACAATCAATACATCGTGCGCTTTCTGCCCGACGCAAGTCCCTATGGTCTGCTCTTTTTCGTATTTCTACATTCCATTTTGCTGGCGCGAGGTTCGGCGCGGGCTTTCGCCACCGCGGAACGGCTCTCGTCGGATCTGGAGGAGCGGGTCACCGCGCGCACGAAGGAATTGCAGGCGTCCCACAACGCCATGCGCGTCAGCGAACAGAAGTATCGCAATCTAGTGGAAACCTCCAGTGATCTGATCTGGTCCCTGGATTCCGGCGGTCGTTTGACCTTCGTCAATCAGGCGGCGATTCGCATCTACGGTTTCGAACCGGATGAATTGCTGGGACGCGCCCTGGTGGAACTGGCGGCGCCCGATTTCGCCGAGCGGGACGCCGAAGTCGTCAACATGGTGTTGCGGGGGCGATCCTATTTTCACTATGAGACCGTGCATCTGCATCGGGACGGACGCCCCATTCAGATGAGTTTCAACGCCATCTTCATGTACGACGAAAAAGGCGATATCGTCGGCGCCACGGGAACCGCCACGGACATCACCGAGTACAAGCGCGTGCTGGAGGAATTGGAACGGGCCCGGGATACGGCCGAGCAGGCCAATCGCGCCAAGTCCGAATTTCTGGCCACCATGAGTCATGAGATTCGCACGCCCTTGAACTCAATCATCGGTACCGCGAACCTGCTGCGGGACATGGACCCCGGCGAAGACCAGGCACGCTACATCGAGATCCTGAATCGCGCCGGAAAGAACCTGCTGAATCAAATCAACGACATCCTGGACATTTCGCGCATCGAAGCCGGTAAGATGGATCTGGAAAACATCGGCTTCTATCCACGCGACGTGCTCGACAGCATCGTCAGCGTCATGCGCATTCGCGCCGAGGAAAAGGGCATCGCCATTGAACTCGACCTGGACCCGGAGCTGCCCACGCGCATCGCCGGGGACCCGGCTCGCCTGGAACAGATCCTGATGAACCTGATCGGCAATGCCGTTAAGTTTACGGAGCAGGGCGAAATTCGCGTGTCCGTGCGGCCCGAGGAAGTGGGCGCGGGCGCGGTTTTGCTGCGCTTCGCCGTGGCCGACACCGGAATCGGAATTCCCCCCGAGAAGCTGGAGCGCATCTTCGATAGTTTTTCGCAGGTTGATTCGTCCACCACGCGGCAGTACGGCGGAACCGGTCTGGGGCTGGCCATTTGTCGCCAGCTTGTAAATCTCATGAGCGGTCGCCTGTGGGTGCACAGCGACGGCGCTTCCAGCTCTCCCGGCCAGGGCGACGCCCCGCCTCAGGAAGGTCCGGGTTCCGGAGGTTCGGCGGGCAGCGTTTTTTATTTTACGGCCCGTTTCGGTCGCATCGACCAGGGCGCCGGATTGTTGATCGGTTCGAGCTCGCCCCGGGTGACGAAGGTGGGCCGACGCGATGCTCCTCCGGTCGCCGCGCCGCCCGCGAATCCCACCGCGAAGATTCCGGAGAACTTGCATGTTCTGCTGGTGGAAGACAATCCGGATAACCTTTTCTTGTTTCGCAACTATCTGGAGCGCGCCGGCATTAGCATGGAGACCGCTCCCAATGGTCGCGTCGCCGTGGAGAAATCCGAGCAGGGAAATTTCCACATGATCTTGATGGATATTCAGATGCCGGTGAT
>CAZGYS010000514.1:0-5112 GCA_964530305.1 uncultured Leptospiraceae bacterium | reverse complement strand
ATACTGTCGGAGGAGGGACCTGACGCGATAAACGAAATTACCGACAGCGCCGGAAACGTCCTGGAAACTCGAGTACGCTGGCATCGCGTCGTGCGCTTTGAGTTTTCCGGTCCCCAGAGCAGACACTATACCCTGGATCCGCGCACCGGCGAAGTCCTGTTCGGCGATGGAAATCGCGGCTTTGTTCCCCCCGTAGGTAGAAACAATGTCCTCGCCGAGTCCTATAAGTTTGGCGGCGGGCTGCCGGGCAATGTCGCGGCGGATACGATTACCGAGATTCGCGATCCGTTTCCCCAGATTGATTCGGTGACGAATCCCCGGGCCGCGGACGGCGGCGTGGAACGGGAAAGTCTGGACAGTCTTCGCCTGCGAGGGCCGCGGACGATCAAAAATCGCGGTCGCGCGGTGACCCTGGAAGACTTCGAGGCCATCGTGCGGGAGTCCACCGGAGAAGTGGCCCGGGTTCGCGCGTTACCGACTACTGATACGGATTTCAATTTTCGTCCGGGTCATATCACGCTCATTATCGTGCCCAATAGTGAAGACGCGAAGCCATTTCCCACCAGGGAACTTATTGCTTCCGTGCAGGAGTTCGTAGACACTCGCGCGGCCAGCCAACTGGTGGGCGGGCGCATTCGTAAGATTAACGTACTGGGGCCGGAGTTCATTCAGGTTTCCGCCGAAGTTGATGTCGTCTATAAGAATATCGCCGAGAGCAAAATCGTGGAAGCGCGTATTCGAGAAGCCTTGAATGAATTTTTTAATCCGGCGCGCGGAGGACCGGACGGCGAAGGCTGGGAGTTCGGCCGCAATGTTTATATCACCGAGGTGTACCAGGTCGTTGAAGGCGTTGAAGGCGTCGATCACGCGGCGAAAGTCGTACTGCGGGCTTCGGAACAGATATTCAATGTCGGGTTGAAATTCGGATTCATTCCGCCCGTGCCTTTTCCTACTCAAAGCTCCGTGACGTTTACCGGAGTACGCGAGACCGGTTCCGGTCCCGTGCCTATTACCACCTTGATGCGCCTGGTGGAACGCGTGCGCGAAGACGAACAAATAAACGCGCTTTCAGTAGTCGGCTTTAAGGAAGGCGATGTGGCCGTTCTACGGAACCCCGATGGTGATTTTCCCCTGAACGTCATCGTGCGGGATGTTGCCGGCGGTTTCCTGGAAATCGAGACCGCTTTTGCCCAAACCATTTATGAACCGGGAAGCACGGTGGAACTGTCCGGCGGGGGCGTCAAATCGACGCTGCTGGAACGCATTGAACCGGATCCGGAGAACGGCGTGACGGGCCTGGCCGTGGCCATACCGGAGACATCGGATCGATGGGAGCTGGTGCATCGAGATGTCATGTTTAATCGGCGTCGCGGAACCGTGGGCGAAGTCAGCGATGAAGTCGGCATGATTTTTCTGGATACGAATTACCTGGTCTATACCGGCCTGCATGCGATCCGGTCGGCTCAAGAGAATGTAAGTTAAGGAAGACTGATGGCATTACCAATACCAAATCTCGACGATCGTGATTTCAACGCCTTGATGGAGGAAGTCATCGCGCTGATTCCACGCTACAACAGCCGATGGACGGACTTCAATCCCTCGGATCCGGGAATTACGATACTGGAAATGTTCGCGTGGTTGACGGAACAGGTTTTGTTTCGCGCCAATCGTGTTCCCTTGAAGAACTTCGAGACTTTTCTATTACTGCTGGGCATCGAGCTGGAACCGGGCGAAAGCATAGAATCCGGAATTCAGAGGGCGCAGGCTTTCGTCAATGAGCGGCAGCGTGCGGTAACCGCGGAAGATTATCAATTACTCACGCTGGAACGCATGAATGAATTACAGATCGGCCTGGCCGGACGCGCAATCGTCCTGGATAACATCGACCTGGAGTTCATTCCCGAACAGTTTGAAACCCTGCAGGATATCGAGAAGCCGGGCCATGTAAGCGTAGTCGTAATTCCCCGCTGCGAAGGTGACGCGGCGATTTACTGTGAAGCCGATCAGTTGCCTTTGCCGGTTCCCACGGAAGCTTTATTGGCGGACCTGCGTCTGTTTTTTCAGGACCGTCGCTTAATCGCCACGCGAACACATATGATTGCTCCCCGGTATTTGCCCGTGCTCCTGGAAGCGTCCGTGATACTCAAACCGAACGAGGAAATTACGGCCGTCGCCTCCAGGGCGGAGCAGAAGCTGCGCGCGTTTTTCGACCCCCTGGACGGCGGGCCGGAGGCGGTAGGGTGGCCGGCCGGACGCAGCGTCTACCGTTCGGAGTTCTATCAGATGCTCGAGGAAACGGAAGGCGTGGATCACGTGGACAGAGTCCGGATGGAAGTCGTCGGACAGGGCAACGCGACGCTGGATATCGCGCTCAAACCCTGGGAACTGGTGAATCTCACCCAGGTAATAATTACGCAAACGGTCGAGGACGATTGAATATCGTAAGGCGGGTTTTCAAATGAGTCAGGAAAGTAAATACTTAAAATACCTGCCCGCGACCTTTCGCGAACAGGGCGAAGGTCTACAGGAAAATTTCATGGGCCGCTTCTTGCTCGCGTTTGAGCGGGCCTTGAGCGGCATCGAGGGCGAAACCGGCGATACCCGCGGCATAGAGGAGGTAATTGACGAGATCCACAATTACTTCGACCCGAATCGCACGCCGCCTCAATTCATCAACTGGCTGGCCAAATGGGTGGCTTTGGATCTGCCCCAGACCGCGGACTGGATGGAATCGGATTTCGGTCTAACTCAAACGGGAGCGGATCAAACCTTTCCGTTTCCCGAGGGATCGCCCCTGGGAAATACGCGTAACCGTAACTTAATCAAGAGTATCGCGTCGTTGTATCGTTCACGGGGTACGCGTAAAGGCCTTGAGGAATTTATTCGCGTCTACGCGCCGAACATCAATATCGAGATTCGCGAATTCCCCGACTCCTTTCGTATCGGTGAAACTTCGACCATCGGAGACAATGCGATGATCGACGAACGTCCTTATTACTTTCAGGCCGTGATCTATGTACCGGCGCCGAATCCGCAACTATTGGCGGAGTTCAAGCAGGCGGCCGCGGCGATCCTGGACCGGGAAAAGCCGGCGCATACGTTTTATGATTTTGTTTTGGAAATTCCGACGCTGCAGATCGGAACGTTTTCGTCAATCGGCGGCGATACATTGATAGGCGGCATGCTTGGGTAGAAAATAAGAATCTAGCAGGAACAATAAAAGAGGTTAAGTTAAAATGGCAGCAGATGTTAAGAGAATGAGATTTTTCAACGGGCTTTTTCTCAAAGAGGAAGAGTTTCAGTTGGAGCAAAATTACCATAAACGCATGCGCCGACTGCATAATCGCCATCTGCATGGCCGCGGTATCGTGCATGGACTGAATGTAAACATCGGCAATCAGAACGACGAAATTCTGGTCACCGAAGGCATGGCGTTGGATCGCTTTTTCGATAACGAATTTTCGGAATACAGTAGTCGCGAAATCGTCATCGCGCAGAACCGCGAAGTAGACCTGTCTATTTACGCGGCGAACGACGAAGTATGGGTGTGGGTCAGTTATACGGAAGAGCCGGCGGACGTCGTATCGGACCGGGGCGGACCTGATCCCATCCACACGCTGGAGTCCGGAATCATCAATCACTCCACCACCAGGCCGCCCGATGAGGATCTGAATATCATTCTCGCGAAGGTAGTCATCAATCCCGACGACACCATCGACGCGAACAGCATTAAGTTCGAGGACAATGGTCTTCCCATCCGAATCAGTTCCGGTTTTTCAGGCGACCGTATCGAAGTAGAAACCGTCGCCATGCGTGATCCGGCAATTCCGGAAAACTGGGCTTTCCTGGACGGACAGCTTTTCCCGAACGGCGATATCGGCATGAACGTCGTTTCCGAGCGCACGCGTATGACCGGCGCGGTCGACGTAGACGGTGTCTTGACGGCCGAGGTCGAGATGGAAGCGAAAGGTAAGGTTACGGCCCGTCAGGATGTCGAGGTTGAAGGTAACCTGCTGGCGAGACAAGATATTACCGTCGACGGCACTTTGATGTTGAATTCCGCTCTGACGGGCACGGTTCATCAGGGTCTCGACATGAGCAACGTGGACCTGTCTCAATCCAATGTGATCTTTCTGGACTATCTGGACGTGGGTACGGCGACGTCGGCTACGATTACCTTGAACAACGGCGTGCCCGGTACCGTGTACTACATTTACGTGCGCTCCAATGGTACTCCGTATACCATAAGTAACGTCAATTGGCCTTCGAGCATCACGCCCATTCCTTCGCCTTCCGGCAAACGTGATCTCTACAGCGTACTTTGCGTGGGAGCGAACGACTTTCTCGGCACCTTCGCGTTCAACTACGATTGATTCAGGTTTAACTTAAGGAGTATCGCATCATGGTAATACTTGGACAGATCAAAGAACTGCAAAGAGGCGATTTAGTCGATATCGACGGCCAGGGCGCGGGCGATGTTTTGCCGGCGGGTCCCTTTCGCTCGGTCACGGGTACTTTCGGCAGCGTGGCGGACGATACCACGGAGGTCATTTGCCACGACTTTACGGCGACGATTCTAAACACCGGCACGTCCGCGAATACTTCTTATACCGCGGCTCCCACCCTGGAAACCTTGAACGGTCTGGTTACCGCGAACGTATCGATGGTGAAAGCGGACGACGGCGTCGACGGCGGTAAAGGCGGCGGCGCGGGCGGCGAAGCAGGCGGGGGCACGACCCCCGGCGGACGCGGCGGCGACGGGGGTGTCGGCGGCTCGGGCGGCTTTTCGGTTTATTTTGGTTCGGTGAATACCGGTCCCGGATTTCAGGGCGGAGCCGGCGGTTCAGGTAAACCCGGTCAGGACGGCGAGCCCGGCGCGAACGGGAATCATGGTACAGCGGGCGCCAGTGGCGGCCCCGGACCAACGGACGGAGGTGTCGCGGGCGTCGGCGGGAAAAACGCGCCGGGAACGACGGCTCCTCTCGGGGGCGCGGGCGGCGAAGGCGGTTCCGGAGGCGGCGGAGCCGGTGGTAATGTTTTCATCTATCCTAACTGGGTTCCTTTGAACGGTGGAGCCGGAGGACGCGGAGGCGGTCCTAATCCGAACCCCGG
>CAZGYS010000513.1:0-5114 GCA_964530305.1 uncultured Leptospiraceae bacterium | reverse complement strand
TTCGAAAAGCGGCGATTTCGCCCGCCCGCACATGTAGCGAGCCAGACGGCGCCTGCCGGATCCCGGAGGGCCGTATATCACGTGAACGCTCCGGTTGCCGGGACTTCGGTTCACCGCAAATGAATCAGCCATACTTTCAACCATTTCTCGTTTCTGATATGGTTGCGGGACATTGCCGCTTGGATCGATGGCTTTCGCGCGGAAGCGGACGGTCCTTCGTCCAGGGAGGTTTTCCACTAGAAAGGGATTAAGAAGAACCATGGCCCGGCCCTCGGAACCGCTTTCAGAGGCGATTGTAAGCAGCCCCTTCTCGAATAAAACGGACCCAGGTTGAAAACAATCGTACACTTCATCGCCGTGGTAGCATTGCAATAGATCCGACAAGAATCGCCGCTCCGTCTTAGCTCCATAGCTGTTTCCCAGAACGATTTCGCAGCCGCGCTCAAAGTCCGGGAACTCCGCGAGCACCAGACGCAAGAGATAGAGATCTTTTTCCGCTTCGCCTAGTTCGTCCCACACCGGCCAGGGGAAGGACCACGTCGATGATGCATTTAGCTTTTCGATTTCTTTCTTTATTCCATCAAGTCCGGCCGGGTCCGATTCGTCGCCGGACAATAATCTCTCCGATTCGCGCATCAGCACCAGCATCAGCAGAAATTTTTCCTTATGTTTCTTCAGGTAATCTCGAAAGGAATTTAGTTCGGTCTTCATATTCATTTCCCGGATTGCCGTATCCGTTCCCATGCGCTGAAGGCTCGCAACACGAATTCGCTCACGCCGCGTTAATTTAGACTGAACATATTGAACCCTTAAGAATGTTCGCAATTATTCAAACGCATTGCCTTGTCATTTCTCGCCCTCCTCCTTACGGTTGCGCCGGCCATGAATATGCATACTTATCTTCGAAAAAAGGAACGCGAAGCAGACCACCAGGATCTTGCGCGCAAGCCGAAACCTTTCGCCAAATCGGCGGAGGCCGGAGCCGACCATACAAGTCGCTCGGCTTACGACATCGCCCGGGGAATAAATATTTCATCGGACGGGTTCGTCGACAACGTGCTCCGCCAGTACGATATAACATCGCCGTCGCGAGAAAATCGCCCGACCGAACAAGCGTACCCATGGAGCCCAAACACCACACGGACCTTGTGGCGGGAGTCTCAGTCGACGCACGGCTCCGCGGCCGATGCGCATACCGCCTCTCCGGCCACTGAAAGCAAAATTGACTCCATGCGAAAAAGCGGCGGCATGCCGCTGGACAACTCCACGCGCGAATTCATGGAATCGCGCATGGGATACGACTTCAGCGATGTTCGCATTCATACCGGGCCCGACGCCGAATCGACATCAAAAGACCTGCACGCGAAAGCCTATACCGTAGGCAATGACATCGCCTTCAACACGGGCGAATACCAGCCGGGAAGCAATGAAGGCAAGAAGCTCATCGCTCACGAACTTACCCATACCGTACAACAGGGAGCCGTACGGAGGAAAACGGAACATGCCGCGACATCGGGGTCGGAAGAGGTTATCCGGAAAACGGCGAAACCGGGCGTGATTCAACGGCGCGCCCTGAAGGGCTGGCGACTCCAAAAAGCTACCGAGTACAATCGCAAAAAACACAAATTTACCGACGGGCTGGCATACCGCTTGTACCAGATTTCCGGCGATGACAGACTATACAATAGAGCGGTGGCTTACGCTCGAAGGCGCCTGGGAACGCGACGCGTCAGGGGAGTTACCCGCACGAATCCCGGACATGCCGGCATCGGCGACGATTTTACCAGACTGGTGGCTTCGGTTCAACGCAAGTTACCCATGCGCGCTCACGGATGGCTCAATTGGGCGACGCGTAACAAGGCAAAAAATTGGAAAAGGACCGCCTCTAAACCGAAACCTAAGCCGAAATCAACCCTGGGAAAAATCGCGCAATACACTCTGGACGGCGCGATCTGGCTCATCAAGAAAATTCCGGATTGGTGGTTCCTGCCTACCGGAGTCATCGGTTTGCTGTTTAAGCACGGCGCAATCGGCTTTCTCCGAGAGTTCGCGAAGCAAGGCGGCGACGCGGTCATGGGTATGGCGTGGCGCATCGCCAAGGCCCTGGCGAGCTGGTCCTGTGTAAAGAACTACGTGATCAGTTTCGTCAAAGCCTTTTTCGTCGACGGGCTGTGGGGCACGCTCAAGTTAATCTGGCAGATCATCAAGTTGCCGTACACGATCGGTAAATTCGCCTGGAGCATCGCGAAGTTCATCGGCAATCTGAACCTGGGTAGAACCCTGCGCACAATCAAGAACGGTCTTGTTTCCGCGGCGGGCTGGATTCTGAAAAACGGCGTCAATCTCGTCGACGGCATCAAGAACATGGCCAACCGGGGCAACAAGAAGGGCGTCGCCGATTTCCTTCAAGACCTTTACACGGGCGCGGTCGGCATGCTTAGAAAGGGCGGCGCGAAACTGGCCGGCTATCTGATCAAGTTCTTCAAAAAGGACAGCAAGGAGTCAGGCGCCGCCATGGGGCGCACCGTGGGCAGGTTCGGCGGCAGTATTATTTTCGACGTCTTGCTGGGAGTGGCGACGGCGGGAGGTTCCGCCGCGTTTTCCGCCATCGCGCGCATCATTCGACCCGTCTTCGGCTGGCTCAGTAGAACCGGCAAGCGCGCGGTTTCCATCGCTCAATCGGTCGCGAAAAAAATCTGGAGTCTGACTCAGATCATCAGCGCGAAAGTCCTCGGCTGGGTCGGGGGCGTTTCAAAGCCGCTCAAGAAAAAGCTGCGCTTCGTCGTGATCGAAATGCGTCGCTTCTTCCGCAAGTTAACAAGAGGGATTAAGAGGCGGAAGCGCTCCCCCGCGAAGCCGGGCAAGATGCCCGATAAGTCGCCCGCCGACATGGGTAAGAAAGCGAAGGAACTGCCGAAGGCCGTCGCGGAGGCGAAAGCGGTCACCGAGGCCAACGACAAAATCAATACGCCCGTCAGCGTCCTGAAAACCCTGCTCTGGAATCGCTTCAAACCCCGCTACCGATGGATTCGGGAATTCGTCACGCCCCGCAAGCGCCAGCCCGGCCATTATCGGGTGATTATGCGCGCGCCTCTTGATGAGGATTATTCTACAGGATCCGACAAAGAGATGCCGAAAGAGATTAAATTCTTACATCCTGAAAGTTCGCTCAACAAATCAAGCCTAGAATATTGGGGAACAAAAACTAATGACGAAATCATCACATCGCTCAAGCCCGGTTCCGTGGAGCCTTTGATGATCAAGTCAACTGGAGTAATTATGCAGGGCAATACCAGAATAATGGTATTAAAAAAGCGCGGAGTTGACATTTACGAGCTAATAAAAAAAGAATTCTTTAGTAGTAAGCCGAAATCTGATTGGGATAACTTATTCAAATGAGTGAATATAAACTATCGAAATTTACCGACAAATTCATGTCACTGGATGATAAGCAACGTATGATATTGCTATCTTATGCGTTCAACAATGTTACGGTGCAGATGCGGGAACTCTATATTGGCGATCCAGCTTATGACGAACTGTTGAAAAAATTCAAAGGTCTCAATGAAATCTTACATCGCTTCAGCTCCCAAAATGGGAAGATATTAGCTAAAGATTCAACACGCTATCCGGATGATGTTTTTTGGAAATTGATTTGCGAAACGGCCGAAGAATACGAATTGGAGCATAATTTCATGAAAGCAATTGCCGAGGCGTACTCGTTAGTAGACAGCATAAACCAGTAACCCTCCGACCACAATGATATTATCATGAGAGTGGTAAAATGGCGGAACTCAAGTTCGTGCGGGTCGCGCTGAAAAAGGCTGGATTTGAATGAATGTGAACCTGAAGGAAGTACTACTCACCGGACAGATTGGTACGTTTAATCGCGCCACGCAAATTGAAGAAGTACGGACCCAACTGGGAGATCCCAACGATGTGTCGCGGAGCAGTAAAAAGTATAAGAACCCGGTATGGAAATATGGATATTGTCAGATCTATTTTTTTAACGGCTTGCTTGACCATATTTCGTTCTATTTCGATGAGCCGGGTCTGGACGAGCAGGCGCCCATAAAACTGGACAGTGATTTTCCTCTATTTTCTCTCACATACGAAAAGTTATCCAGCTTTTTGGAGTCCGAGAACATTGCAAGCCATATGGACTACGAACGGGAGAGTAGTAAAACGTATCGCGTTGGAGAATTTACCTCAATTTCATTCTTTGAAGATGTTTTGTCCTCAGTTGTCATCACACCTGCTGATGCTCCATAGCAGCGTAAAAGTTAGTAACATTTTCGCGATTACAAACCAGGTGTTCGGGGAATTGATGCGACTCGAAGAGAGACCACACAATGGAAGACGAAATACTAGAAGACCTGCTACTCCCCCTAGAGCGTCCGTATTACAAGTGCGAGCCGATCCGTCGAATCACCTTCTTTCTCGGCAATTTTGAGGCCCAAATCTCGGAAAAAGTTCTGGGCCTGCTGGACAACGCGCTGGCCGAGCAAATCCGCGAACTCATTCCCCAACATGATGGGGCCCGTGTAAATAGACATATGGCACTTATCGAATTTGCCGCGAATATTGTTCACGCACCGATATTTCAACCAGACATGCGCGAAGAGCTTGATCAACTTGTCTACGACGCGAAAAATCCGGATATCATTACGTTGGAAGACGTTGATAAAGCCGCGGACATGAACGAAGAACCAATTGACCCGGGCGACGGTTCCGAACCGCCAAACTTCGAATATTCGAAAGACGAACTCGTGCGCCGGCGTCTTCAGAAACTCCTGTCCGAATTGGCGGACGAAAACCCGGCCTTCATCGCCGAGGCGATTGGTATGTGGGCAAACGCGGGGTAAACTTCACCGCTCACAAACATCCTTCAACGCATCAAGGCCCGCAACCATGTCCTTGCTGATACGCGCGGCGAAAAGAAAATTGGCAATCCGCGTCACATAGAGGCGCGGCGTCCCCGATTCCGTCCACTCCACGACCGTAAGTTTACCTTCGCGGCGCCAGGTGATGGAGCCCCGGGCGCGGAAACTCTCCTTCTCGAAGGTCGAAGTGTAATGCAACCCTGAATTAGTGTATTTCTTGATTGTTAAGAC
>CAZGYS010000512.1:0-5117 GCA_964530305.1 uncultured Leptospiraceae bacterium | reverse complement strand
ATGACCGCGTCGACGCCCGGAATGGTCAGACTGGTTTCCGCAATGGGTGTAGCCGGAATGATTCTTCGCCGTCCGGTCGGGTCCGGCCGCAAGGCTCGGTCCTGGGCTTCCCGGCTTAAATCGCCGTATAAAGGCGAAACCACCACGGCATCCCCCTGAAACGCTCCGCCCCATTCGTTCAATCGCTTCTCGACGCGGCGAATCTCCGCGGCGCCGGGTAGAAACACGAGCACATCGCCCTTGCTTTCGCGCAGCGCCCGGGCCGCGGCCTTTTCCACGGCGTCCTCGAGTCGCCCCGCCGGTTCACCCAGGTAAACGACGTCCACCGGATACGCGCGTCCCTCGCTTGTAATCAAGGGCGCATCCCCCAGATGGCGAGCCAGGGGTTCGCCGTCCAAAGTGGCGGACATGGCCAGCAGACGCAGGTCGTCCCGCAAGCCGCGCCGCACATCCAGGCTCAACGCCAACCCCAGGTCCGCCTGAATGCTGCGCTCGTGAAATTCGTCGAAGATAACCAGGCCCACGTCGGCCAGTTCGGGATCGTTTTGAATTCGGCGCGCGAGAATTCCCTCGGTAAGCACTTCGATTCGCGTAGCGGGTCCCACGCGGCTCTCGAAGCGAATGCGATAGCCGACGGTTTCCCCCGTTTTTTCTCCCAGGGAGGCGGCCATGAAATCCGCGGCGCCCCGGGCAGCCAGACGTCGGGGCTCCAGCATTAATATTTTCTTATCAGGCGCCAGCCACGGTTCATTTATTAAAGCCAGTGGTATCCGGGTGGTCTTGCCGGCTCCCGGGGGCGCCTGCACGACGGCGACGCCTCTGTCCCGCAAGGCGTCGCGCAACTCACCTACGATCTCATCGACGGGGAACTCACCGGCACTGAAATCAGATACACTCAATTCAACGCATCCACTGTTTGAGTTTCGCCGCGAAACCGCCTGGTTTTTCCGCGACGGCGCCGGCCGTTCCGCGTAACGCCTTCCCCGGTCGTCTTCGCGGGCCGGCGTTCATGGTGGAGTTAATGGGGGGGCGCATGCCCTGTCCGCGCGACGAGCCTTCCCGTGCCAGGGGAGACTCCTGCTCAAGGATGACGCCGGGACCAAAGGCAATGTAGCGAGCAATTTCCCGGGCGGCGGGTTTAGGCGCGGGGTAGCACCAGGCCGCGTCCGGCTTTCGTAACCCTTCGACTTCCAGGTGATACCAGCCCGCGGTTCCCTTCCAGGGGCACAGGGTCTTGCGCATGCTGAGCGCGAAATACTCCTTGCGAATGGACTCGGGCGGGAAGTAGGGTTTGCCGTCCAGGACGCGCACGGCGCCACTCCGAGCCATCACCGTCCCATTCCAGCTTGCCTTCCATATTTTCGCGCTCATGGTTCAAACTGATGAGCGCCGTAATAATCTTCAAGATTTTTTTGTCGCGCTTCTTTCCGCGAAACTCAAAGGCAATGGACGCGAATCCGTTCGCGCGCTACACTCGGTGTTGAATTATCCGCGGGAGATTTCGCCATGCATAAACTTAAAACCTGTTTCGCATTGTTCTTATTCGCCTCCGCCCCGACCGGAGACGTTTTCGCGCAGACGCCGACAAACAAGACACAGGCATCGCCTCGGGCGAAACCGGCGCCCGCGATTGTTCCCCGACCGGCGGCGGCCCCCGCCCGCTCCAATACCGCGAATCGCGTCCGCGCCCATGAAATGCTCATGGAACCGGGACAACTATCCCAGGACGCCCTGCGCGTTTTCGTTGAAACTCATATCACGGAAGAAATGAAGCCCCGCCTGATTCTAATGCGGGACATCCTGTCGTTGAACGGACACAGCGCGAAACGCCTGCCCCCCGCCAGGGCCGCCTTCGTAATTACGAATTATAAATGGCGCATTCCGGACGACGAGAACGGACGCTTCCTGGAAGGAACCCTGCTGGTGTTCAACATGGACAAGAACATCGTCCCCTGGTATCGCACGGGGATAACGGTTACGCCTTTTCTGGAATGGACGCCTCGGCGCGGCGGGCCCCTGCAACGCTCCACGACCAGCGGCGAAATCTATCTGGGCAACGCCCTGGGCGCGCACATCTGGACCTTCGCAACCCTGGCCCTGCTCATGGCGGGCATCTGGATGGTAGCCGGTAATCCGGTGGAGTTGATGCGCGCCGCCAATGGGCGCCTTTCGCTTTCGCAAACTCAGATGGCCGTTTGGACCGCCGCCATCGGCGGCATCGTATATTCCTTCGGCCTGACGAAACTCTCGGTTCCGGATATTCCCGCGTCCCTGATAGCGCTCATGGGACTATCGGCGGGCACGACCGCGGCGAGCATCCTTGGTCCTAAAGGGGATTCGCACGAAGACGATAAGCCCCTTCCGAAGGATCGGATACCGGCGAGCTTCAAGCATCTGTTTACCAATCCCCTTCAAGACGGCAGCGACGGACCGGTCTTACTTGAGCGGGCTCAGATGAGCATCTGGACGGTGCTGATGTTGATCCTGTTCCTGTACAAGAGTCTGCACGAAGGCATCATCTGGGAAGTACCCTGGGAAATGGTAGCGCTCACGGGAATCAGCCAGGCCAGCTACATCGTGCCGAAGCAGTTTCCGCGCCAAACCGACGACGCGAATCCAACCATCGCCGCGAAAGTCGAAAAGCCGGCCGACGATTCGAAACCGGGTCCGGGCACGAATTAAGCTCGCGAAGACACGTCAGTATTCCGGCAAGGCCGCGACGCCGTCGAAAGCCGCCGGAACGCTGACGCCCAGGCGGCGGGCAATGGCCAGACTGGCCCGGACTCCGCTTTCCAGGAGCGGTACACCCGGCACGGAGTAGGCTCCGCTGAACCAGATGCGACGGCCCTCTTCCTCATGAAGCTGCTTGATGCGACGAACCGCCGCCAGCGAAGCCGTGTCCACCACCGGCCTTTGCAAAACGACGTGACGAATGATGCTGTCCGGACGCGCTTCGAACAAGGGGTTGACCGTCTGGAACACATTGGGACCACCGCGCAGGGCCGGCTCGATCCGATTCGACCAGATGGTACACATGGACGCGTCCCGGGAACGGGGCAAAAGATAGTTCAACAGTTTCCAGTGCCCGCGCCTGGCGGGCATGAAGCGTTCATCCCGATGCACCGTCACGGCGATATTCTCATATACGAAAGCGCGCAGGAAATCCGCCGATTCGTCCAGCATCTCCAGCGCGTGATTGGCCTGGGACGCAAGCACCACGTGATCGTATCGCTCCACGGAACCGTCGGCGGTTTCCACGCTTGCGCCGTCCGCGTCGGAGCGCACTTTTTTTACGGCCGTACTGAGGCGAAGCTCCGTGATTTCATCCAGAATGCGCCTGGCCAGCACGGCGACGCCGCCGCGCATGCGTCGCAAGGGCGTCAGCCCGCGCAGGACTTCCAGCAGGACCGCGGCCGGGTAATTTCGCAGGGCTTCAAAGCCGCAGGTACAAATCACCGCCAGAACGGGATAGAGGTAGCCATTGCGAAACAGCCCACTGTAGTCGCCTTCGCGGAGGAATTGCTCCATGGTGATATCAGGCGAAAGTCCCTCGGCGCGGGCACGGCGCGCACGACGATCAAAACGGTACAGGTCCCGCGCGATGGTCAAGAGAGCGCCATTGGCATTGGGAACGTTCCGGAGATAATCCAGCGTGGACGAAGACGCGGCATCGTATCGAAAAATGGAGCTACCGTCCAGCTCACAATAGGTTGCGCCCATGGGAATGGGATCGAAGGACATCCCCGTCTCCACGCACAGGGTCGTCAAAGCCGACCAGTAGTGATCGTTAAAGACGCGTAGCGGGAGATCATGTCTTTCCAGGCTGCCGTCGGCGCCGGGAATCTCGGCGGTATGATTGATGAGACCGGGCGCGGGACTCTTTTCGTAAAGAGTTGTCTCATGTCCGTCTCGCTTCAGGAACCAGGCGGCGCTTAAACCCGCGATGCCCCCGCCGATGATGGCGATTCTCATGCATGCCTCCGTGAGAAGCCGAAGGCTTCCCGGACAATAAGCCCCTCCACGGGCCTTGCTTCCATCATTTTTTATCCGCCGTGACCAGCACGTAGTGGAAAATTCTCCGGCGATTGATCGGCCCCAGCATCAGCCCGGTCAGAAAAAATTTAATTCTTTGCGCCGGGGTCAGGGAACACCCTCGCCCCAGGCGATTGCTTCGCGCGAAGCGTTCGAAACCGCCCAGCACGGCGCGGTCCAGGAGCTGAATGCGTACATTGCGAAAACCGATTTCCCGCAGCCGCGCCCCGTAGTCGGCCCGGGAAACCATATTGACCAGCGGCAGACCCAGCACGCGAAACAGCATCCGGCGCACCAGGGAGTGCTTCGGATTTCGCGGTACGATGTCCGTCAGGGCCAGCCGACCGCCCGACCGCAGGCACGCGAAAGCGGCTCGTAGAAAATCGTCCCGGGGGTCGAAGTGGTAGGCGCAATCCAACGCCAGCACGCGATCGAATTCCCCCGGGGAGGAAATAACCTCGGCCGGACGCGTCGCGTCCCCACGCGAAAGCTCCAGACGTTCGTCCCTTGAAGCGAACGCCGGGGACGGCCCCTGCTCGACGCCGACCACCTTGCCCACGCGAAACTCGTCCAGCCAGATTCCCAACTGCGCGCCGCCGCCGAAACCCGCGTCCAGCACGCGCCGACAATCATGAAGTTTCGCCGCGCGCCCGAGGAGACGCGCCAGGTCAGCGGCGGCCCCCTCGAACCCCCGCGCGTGGGCCCGGTAACCGAGATTAAACCAATCGCCCATGAACCATGCCCGCGGGCGCCTCCCGGCGATGCAATTCATTTCGCTTTCAGCGGAAAACGATTGCCGGCCCCGGGACGCTATCGAAAAAAAGCCCATGGAGAGTCGCAACTGCCCCACATGCAAAACCGCGCTCAAGCACGTCGAGGCCAATAAACGCGTTCTGGACGCCTGCGATACCTGCGGTGGAACCTTCTACGACGCGGGGGAATTGGACGCCATCGTAGAGCTGCTCACGAACGCCCACAACCTTGATATCGGAGAGCCGGACATTCCCACCGTCCCCGAGCATGAGCACGCCCGCGAGGTTGCCTGCCCCGCCGACGGCACCGCCATGGAAGCGCGGGAGGTGGCG
>CAZGYS010000511.1:0-5119 GCA_964530305.1 uncultured Leptospiraceae bacterium | reverse complement strand
GCCGCCGTTTTCCTGACCGATGAGATTTTCCTCGGGCACTTCCATGTCCTCGAAATACATGACGGCCGTACTGGAAGCCTTCATGCCCATCTTCTCTTCTTTCTTGCCGCGCTTGAAACCGTCGTAGTCGGCCTCGATAATGAAGCTGGTGATCTTGCGCTGGTCCTTGTCGTCGAGCTTCGCGTAGATTAGAAAGTAATCGCCTTCGACGGCGTTGGTAATGAATTGCTTGGCGCCGTTGATCACGTAGCGATCGCCTTTCTTAACCGCCGTGGTCGTAAGCCCCAGCACGTCCGTACCCACGCCGGGCTCGGTCATGCCCATGCCGCCGATCTTCGTGCCGTCCATGACGCCGGGCAGATACTTGCGCTTCTGCTCATCGTTCCCGTTTGCATAGAGATTGTTTACGAAGAGGATTTCGTGGGCCAGGTAACTGAGCGTGAAGGCCGGATCCGCGCGACTCATCTCTTCATGCACGATGACCTCGGCCAGCGCGTCCATGCCGGCGCCGCCGAATTCCTCGGACACGGTCAGCCCGAAAATACCCAGCTCGGAACCCAGGCGACGAAACAGCTCAATATTGAACTGCTCCTTCTCGTCGAATTCGCGGGCTTGTTCTTCCAGGGGCCCCATGGCGAATTTGTCCACGGCCTCACGCAGATCGGCGTGGGACTCGGTGGGATTAAAAAGATCAAATGCGATGGTGGGTTTGTCGGCGATTGCAGTACTCATGGAGCTAAAATAGCCGGCGGGGGTTGGGAGTGAAAGCAAAAAAATGACATGGCGTCAGAGCCTGGACGGAACGACTGTAACGAGCGATTCATTTTTACGGCGAATCGCCCCAGGCGGCCGCCACTACTTGATGCGCATGATCCAGACCACCGTAAAGGCGACGGGACGGGTCTCATTGCCGGTGCGAGGAACTCCATTCAGACCGGTCGTGGGATCACCGGTGATATGCAAATTTCCAGGGTGAGCCGGACCGGGAGCCGGCAGGGCGTTTCCTCCGCCGGGTAGAGGTCCCGGCCTCATATCGTGCTCGGACTGGTTGAAAACATTACGATTGTGGCGATGCCCTTGAAATTGATCCACTTCCGTGCCGCCCGACGTCGTCGAGCCGCGCAGGAAGTAGCCGTTGGAATTCCAGGCATTGGGAGCGCTGTTCAAGTTGGGCGTATTCTGCCCGTTGAGGGGCGATTCGGAATCGGTAATGGGATTGCCGTCGCATTCCACCCAACCCGCGGGCAAGGCCGGAGCTCCGGTTATGCTTTTGTGCCAGGCGATGATGCCGCCGATGGGCGCCACGCGAGCATTCAATTGCGTGTCCGCGTTTTGAAGAGCGGTAAAGTTGGCGTTCATGGCCGCGGCGGAAACCACCGTATCTCTTTGAAAGGTCGTCAATGTTTGCGCGAAGAGCGCGCCGGCAACGGCGATGGTGACGGCGATAACGATTCCGAGTCCAACCCCCAGGCCCTTGAGTAGACCATCGCGAAAGTGAGCATGCTTAACTTGCATAGTATTAAAACCGAAAGTATTGAAATCGCCGCCGCGAAACAAAACTTAGCGCCGTCCGAACTCGTTGATATATGATGCGCCGCAAAGGGCAATGAAAAAAACACATTAAGGATGCAAATGAGACAAATGAGCGCGGGCGATCATTTCACGCGCATGATCCAGACGACGAGAAAAGACACGGGACGCGTTTCGCTTCCAGGTCGCGGCGCGCCGTACAAACCGGCCGCGGAATCTCCCGTAAAGAACTGGTCCACCGGATGAAACCCGGTTCCGTTAAAGGCGAAAGTTCCCCCGGGCGCGGGTAGGCGCATGTCGTGCTCGGAACGATTCGTGGGGTTGCGCCAATGGCGATGCCCTTGAAACACGTCCACCTGCGTGCCCCCCGAGGCGGTAAAACCACGCAAATAGTAACCCGCGCTGTTCCAGGCATTGGGAGCACTGTTTAAGTCGGGCGCGACCTGGCCGTTCAGGGGCGATTCGCCGTCTACGATCACCTGCCCGTTGCATTCCACCCATCCCGCGGGCAGTCCGGGCGTGCCGGTCAGACTTTTGTGCCAGGCGATAATACCGCCCACGGGGGCGACGCGCGCATTCAGTTCGCTCACATTGCGATTCAAATTATCATTGAGCAACGCGAGACTGGAATTGAGCAGCGCGAAATTGGAATTGATGGACGCGGCGGAAACGACCTGGCCCGGCGCGAAAGTATTCAGGCTCTGCGCATACAACACCGCGCCGAGAATTCCAACCAGGGCCGCGGCAACCCCGGCCCCGAATTGAAGGCCGCCGATAAACCTGTTTTCGCGTGGACTGTTCATTGCTTATGGGAAATCGACCCGAAAATCCGCGTACATGAGATGAAAATAGTACCCGGTTATTATAATCCAACGATAATAAAAAGTCCACTCCGATTCAACCATTTCGCGATGCTATGCTCGAGCCGCGGCGATTTATTTCAAAGTCCGGTAAATATTTTATGGCACCCACGCACGACGCTTCCTATCCTGAACCGTGTCCATGCTTCAGCGCGATTTTTCCCGGGTGTTCTTCTTTTTTGGGGCGCCGACTTTATTGATCGCAGGCACAAGCCTGGTTTCTTTCGGAACGCTGGAAGGCCGCGCTCCCACGAGCAGGGCCGGCCCAAAACGTTCGCCCGCGAAAACCATTGCCGTGCCTTGCGCGCGGGCCGGGCTCTCGATCGTTCGCGCCCAGGCAGCAACCCGCAAGAACCTGACGCGCCTGCGAAACGGAATTCGCGACCTCAAGGACACCAGGGGCGCGTTCACGCCCGGAGGCAAGCGCCGCCTGTATCGCCTCGAGCAAAAAAAGACCGACCTGGAACTACGCCTGAAGCGCCTGAGTGATTTGCGCAAGCGATGGACCGCGGCTCGTCGCGGCGCGAAGTCGCCTTCCGCATGCCGCTTTCCGCTACCCGCGTATCTGTTGAATTCGAGTTCGAAAGGCACGCCGAAGGCCGGCCCCGGGAAACGGGGACTGAAAAGGCAAGAATCCTCGCCGTCCGGTAAGGGCGCGGGGGACGCAAAGGCTCTGGCGGAAGCACGCGAAAAGAAAATCGCCGCGGCCAGGGAGCGCCTCCGGGAAATTCGGGTGGAAATCGCCCGGATTGAAAAGACCCTGGAGAAATACCGCGGCCGAAAAGTCGTCCATCGTCGCTTCAAAAGACGCATCCGCAATTACCATGCTCTCATTGCTCGACTCCGCGCGGAACAAGCGGACCTCCGCCGGAGAGTGAGCGCAAAATCGCCGCGGCCCAAACGTTGAATGAATTGACACCCCGTGTAATATGATTCAGCTTGTGTTGCCCCGGTTTCGCAATGTCGCCTTCCCATAACCATCATTCGCCTCCCCCGCAAGGCTCCCCCGCGTTCACCGGCCGCCGAATCGCCCGAGCGTTGTTGGGCGTGCTTGCCTGGGGCTCCCTTATGATAGGACCAATGCTGGGACAAAACTGTTCCTCCGGTCCGGATAAAGGGGAAATCAGCGGCGGCACCCGGGTTCAAGGGAAAATCAGCTCGGCCTCGATCCAGGATCTGGAGCAGTTGCGCCGCTGGTTTCGCAGCATCGGCGAAAACTACAGCATCGATGATCTGCGCAAGATGCGCAGCCTGACCATTTCCTTCATCTATATCTCCGACGGAGGCTTTCGGCTCCTCCGTCACCTGCATGAACTCCGACATCTACGCTTCAATTACGCGCGCTTTGAGAATGCTTCGCTGAGGCACCTGAAGCATCTCCCCAATTTGCGGGTATTGCATGTGCCGGGTCGCCAGTTGACCGACGCGGGCATGGCCCACCTGCGTTATCTGCCCCGCCTGGAGGCGTTGAGCGTCGGGACGCAGATTACGGACGCCGGCCTGGCCTATCTCGGGGAGTTACGCCAATTACGAATCCTCACCCTGCACCAGACCCGTATTACGAACCGGGGTCTGGCGTTCCTGAAGAATATGTCGCGCCTGCGAGAGTTATATCTGGAAAGCACCAGCATCACCGACGAGGGCCTGGAGTTTATTCGCTACTTCCCGCGCCTGCGGATCCTGGATCTGGGCGGAACCGGCGTCACCGATGAGGGATTGGTTCATCTCCGACCGCTCAAGGAACTGGATAAAATCTGGCTGAAGGGGACGCGCGTGGGGGACGCGGGCTTGGAGCATCTACGAGAGCTGCCGGCCCTGACGCGGATCGATCTGCGGCGGACCCGGGTAACGGACGCGGGCCTGTCCCGCCTGCGGCGAGGAGTGCGGGAATTGAACGTGGCCGAGACCGCGGTCACCAATGCCGGCATATCGCGCCTGTATCGACTGGAGGAGCTGCGCAAGCTGTGGATCACCCGAACCGCCGTCACCTCGAGTGCCGTGACCGCTCTCAAGGGCCGCTTTCCGAAAATTCAGGTCTTTCGATAAGACCGGCTTCCATGCCGTTGGAGCCGGGCCGCCCCAAAGTGGTGAAAAGTATTTGTTTTTCCCGAGCCGTCGCCGAGTTTGACCGTCGTTCATGTCCTATGCTTTTTTGACAGCGTCCATCATCGACGGAGTGGCACTGGCGATCCTGTACATACTGGTTCGCTCGCGCTATGAACAGGCCTTGACGTCGGTGGAGGAAAAGAGCGCCGGTCGCCTCTATCACTTTCGAAACAGCATCTCGCGTCTGCTGCGGGGCAAATTCAATCCGGATGGATTGTACTGCTTCTTATTATACGTTTGCCTGCATTTGATCGTACCATTCCTGGGTTTGGGCCTGTTTCTCAAGACCGACGCCAATTTTCTCGTGGTAGTCGTGAGCCTGTTCTGGAGCGCCCAGTTGATCCAGCGCCTGTTTCCGGGCGGTGGTGATGAAACCGAGGAAAGCGAGTAAATCGCCGGCTCCTTTTTCGTAGCCCGTTCTTCCGCCCTATCCATGGAACCTGTCCCGGACCGCACGGCGACGCGCGCAAGCGGCCGCGAGCACAGTACACGGCCTTTATTTTATTGACCCGCGCGTGCGGCGAAAAATTCTGACTTTCAACCAACCTTCGGGAGTAATTCTTAAATGAATATATATGTTCTAGTCAAGCAGGTTCCTGACACGGAGACCCGAATTAAAGTTA
>CAZGYS010000510.1:4905-5126 GCA_964530305.1 uncultured Leptospiraceae bacterium | reverse complement strand
TTCGTGAATCGCACGACGGCCCAGGGACTGGGCAACAACATTTGCCGAGCGATCTTCGTAAGCTCGGGCGGCGTCATTTACGTGGGCACGAACGGCGGGCTGGGAATTTCCACCGACGGCGGCACGACCTTCGTGAATCGCACGACGGCCGAGGGCCTGGGCGATAATACCATCGATGACGTTTTCGTTTATTAAACGGTTTACGGGGCAACGGTGCACGG
>CAZGYS010000510.1:0-4895 GCA_964530305.1 uncultured Leptospiraceae bacterium | reverse complement strand
CTCACACCGTCCGCCGTCTACCGTCCTCCCTGCACCCGATTTTAAGTCTTTACAAGGCCGCCTCCGCCTGTATTTTCTGCTCGGCGTCGCGCCCCGGTCATGAAGTCTCCCCCTGGACAATCGAAGCACGAGCACGGCAAGAACGGACACTCCCATGCTCATGGACACGAGCACTCCCACGATCATGACCACGGCCACTCTCATGATCACGCGCATGATCACGCCCACCATCATCACCATGGCCCCGGGCACATGCACGCCCACGGTCCGGTGGCGAGCATTCGCATTGCTTTCTTTCTGAATCTGGTCTTTACGATCATCGAGATCGTCGGCGGCATTCTAACCAACAGCATCGCCGTGGTGGCCGACGCCATTCACGACCTGGGAGACACCATCGCCCTGGGCTTCGCGCTGGTGCTGGAGAAACTGGCGCGCAAGAAGCGAGACCCCAATTTCTCCTACGGCTATAAACGCTTCTCCCTGCTGGCGGCCATGATCAACGGCATCGTGCTCATCGGCGGATCGGGCTTCGTGCTGTTCTATGCCGTCCCGCGCCTGCTCGAACCCCAGGCCAGCAACAGCCTGGGCATGATGGGACTCGCCGCGGCCGGAATCGTCTTCAACGGGCTGGGCGTCCTTCGCCTGCGCAAGGGCGAGACCATGAACGAAAAGATGCTCACCTGGCACCTGCTTGAGGACGTGCTGGGTTGGGTGGCGGTGCTCATCACGGCCGTGATCATGTACTTCTGGCACGTCCCCATTCTGGATCCCATACTGGCCATTGCGTTTACCGCGGTGACCCTGTGGAACGTACTGCGCCTGGTCAAACAGACCATGATGATTTTTCTGCAGTCCGTTCCCGGCAACGTCAACGTCGCCGGTATCGACGACCGCGTGCGAAAACTGGACGGCGTGCATTCGGTCCACGACACCCATGTCTGGTCCATGGACGGCGAATACCACGTCCTCACGACCCACGTAGTCATCAAGGACAGCACCCCCGACGGCGACATCATACCCATAAAACAAAAAGTACGCGAAATCATGAACGACAGTAAGGTCAAGCATGCCACCATCGAGATCGAAAGAGAAGACGAACCCTGTCACCTGGTGGATTGTTGAGGCAGCCATTTGAGAGATTCGCGCGAAATACAAGCAGCACATTCCAGCGAGGTAGTCATGAACAAGATTCGAAATTTTCTGAAAGATTCCGGAAACCCGGGGCGCATGAAGCGCAAGGCGGCCGTGCTCGCGCTCGGGGCCGTGCTCATATCCGCGCCCGGTTGCGCGGCGTTGCAAAGCCTCATCCAGGGCGGCAAACCCAAACTCTCCTTTGAGAAGGCGGAACTGAAAGGTTTCTCCCTGACGGGCCTGGACCTGCGCCTGCACATGAATGTCTGGAACCCCTATCCCATCGACCTGCCCAAGGGCATCATGAAACTGAACATGAATATCGAGGGCGCGAATCTGGCCAAACTGAGTACCCTGCCCCTGACCTTGAAAGGCCGCGAAAACACGCCGACGGTCTTTAATGTTAACATCAAGTACGCCGACCTCAAGGCCATCTATGATCGCCTGCCCGGCAAGGAAGCCCTGGACGTGAAACTGGGCGGCAACCTGGAAGTCCCGCTGCCCACCGCGAGCAAGAACAACCCGGCCATGGCCCTCCTGCCGAAGAATCTGAACTTCGCGTTTCAGGGTGAGCGCAAGATCCCCGCCGTTCTGCCCGACATCTCCATCCAGAACTTTCGCATTCACTACCCGACTACGGCCGACATCCAGAAGTCCGTAACGAGCGGATTCAACAAGGACGCGGTCGTGAAGAAGGCTTCGGGATTCCTCTACGACCTGCTCAAGAAGAAAAGCGGACGTTCGCCCGGTTCCGCGGTAAGCGCGGGTCTGGCCGGCATCGACCTGGAAGTGAAAACCGAGTTCGACATCGTGCTCAAGAACCTGGCGGCTTCGCGATTGGATTTCAAGAATCTGGATTACACCTTGAACCTGGACGGGAATCGCTTCCTGTCCGGCAAGCCTTCGACCATCTCCAATGAGAACCGCGAAACCACCGTCACCATCAAAACCGCTTTCCCCCTCAAGAGCATCACCACCTCCCTGGCACGCTCCATTAAGACGAAGAGCGTAAACTTCAACCTGATCGGCGGCGCGGGCCTGGAGATACCGGCCCTGCCGGCGGACGGCCTGTTGCGCTACCGCTTCAATAAGAACGGTCGCTTCAACTGGTAAGGGCGCGTTCGAAATAAGCTCCAGGCGGGCGTCGGCACGATTCGCGGTTCGTCCAATAAACCGCGACCGGGACCGGCGCTACGTCCGGCCGGCGCGGAGGCGGAGGCCGGGGAAAGAAAAACGGCCGACCCGTCGACGATTACCGAAAACCAAAAAAACCTTGCCGGCCAGACCTTCGGCGGAACAGCCTTGCTCAAAACCGCGCGTGAGGTACCCATGCAATCATTACATTCTAGAACCTTAAAGAGTTTGTCCTTCCCGGTCGCAATTGCGCTGGCGGGCACTTTCCTTTTTACCTTCGGGGCATGTAAGCCGCCGGCTCCCGTCAAACCCGGTGACGTGGGAGACAATATGATGCGCCGTCGGGCCGCTCTGTGGTCCTATAAAGACGGTAAATGGAAGGCCCTGACCAATGTCTACGCCGGCGAGAAAATCGTCGTCACCGGCAAACAAGATATTACGCACAAAGGCAAAACGACCACCTATGCCATCGGCAAGACCACGGACGGCAAGTCCGGTCTGGTGAACCCCAACAACCTGGCCCTGAGCGCCGTGGTCATCACGGGCGAAGGCACGTCCCTGTATCGCCGTAACAATGCCGCTTCCGGTAAGGGTCGCGGCGCCAATAACGTGAAGACCGGCTCCCTGGCCTTCGTTCTGGAACGCAAAGCCGAAGGCAAATGGCTGAGCGTTGTCAGCGGCCCGGGCCCCTACTTCAAGGGCTGGTTGGCGGCCGACCAGAGCCTCAGCACGGACACGACGCAAATCGCCGCGGCGCTCCAACTAGCTGGAATCCGCTCCGCCCTGGGCGCCAAGAACCTGGATGAGAAGAAACTGGAAGAGATTCGCAAGGATCTGGAAAACCTGACCGGTAAACCCGAACCCTTCGCATCCACCGCTCAGGAGCTGATCAAGGAAGTGAATACGAAGATCGAGGAAATCAAAAACAAGCCGGCCGACACTCCCGCTCCGCCCGCTGATTCCCCCGACGGCCCTCCGGCCGACGGTTAAGTCCCCTTCGCCCGCGGTGGTCTACGCCGCGGGCTTTCCGACTCCGGCTTCCGGGGTCGGCTCTCTCTTGCATGACCGCTCCAGGCGATTTGCATGCATAATCATAGAACAATCCCGCTGAAAAGCGCATCCAATTGAAATGACGGAAAACTCCCCGCAAGCAAGCGGTGCCGCGCAAGTCGGTACCGGCATTCTAAACTTCATCAAACTTCGCTGGAAGAAAATCATCGTCTGGACCGTGGTCATCGGCATCAGCGCCAATGTTCTGCTGGTGGGCGGCGTTTTCGTGCGCTGGCTTTTTAATCGCGCCGAGATCAAGCAGGCCCTTCAGGAAGAGAAGACGGCCCTGACCATCAAGCGACGCGTGTATCGCCCGCCGGTTCGTATCTATTCCAGCTCCAATCAACTCATCGGCGAATACCTCCCGGACCGAGGGTCGCACATGAGCCTGAAGCAGTGCAATGCCATGAAGTGGCTGCCGCGAACGGCGGTGGCTTCGGAAGACCGTCACTTCTATAAGCACGGCGGTATCTCCATGCGCGGCATCTTGCGCGCGTTCATAAATAACTTGAAATCCCTCTCGGTCCGCGAAGGCGCGGGCAGCATTACGCAGCAGCTGGGACGCATCATGTTCACGAAGCGCAGCGAATCCGCCCTGCCCCGGAAAATCTACGAGACCATCATCGCCTTTCAAATTGAAGGCATGCTGGAGAAAAAGGAAATCCTCTGTCTTTATCTGAACAAGATCTACATGGGCGAAGGTCGCGTGGGCGCCGAACAGGCTTCGCGCTTTTACTTTCGCAAGCCGCCGGACGCCCGGGGCGCCAATGCCATGACGCCGACGGAAGCGGCCATGATCGTGGGCCTGTTTCCCAACCCCGCGCGCTACAGCCCCCTGAACAACATTAAGCGCAGCATGCGCAAGACGGAACTGACCCTAGCCACGCTGGCGCGGGACGGCTGGATCAAAAAAGCCGACATTCCCCGACTATTGAAGCGCTTCAAGCGCAAGTACGGCATCAGCGTGGGCAAGGACCTGGAGAATTCCACCTCCGGAAAAATAGGCCGCTACGGCGCCAGCCGGGACTTTCGCCGTAACTCGGCTCCCTCCGCCAACGAATACGTGCGTCGCTTTCTCCTGGATAATTTCGAGGAGAGCGTCGTCAACGCGGGAGGCCTGGAGGTCTATACCACAATCGATTACCTGCGCCAGCGGGAAGCGGACCGGGCCGTACGCCGGGGCGTGGCGAAAATTCGCGCCAAAATGATGGCCGTGAAAAGCGTGACTCCCGCTCGCCGACGCGCCATCGCGGGACGCTTGAACGGGGTCTTCGTGGCGCTGGATCCCCGCACGGGCTACATTCGCGCCGTGACCGGCGGCTTTCGCATTACCGAGGGCGGCGTACACACCCATCGCGCCTGGCGCATGCGTCGGCAAACCGGCTCCGCCCTGAAGGGTTTCCTCTACGCCGCCGCGCTGGACGAAAAGACCCTGACCGTAAATCAGAACGTCAAGGACGTTAAGATAAACTACAACGGCTACAAGCCCAAGAACTGGTACAAGGGTTACGAAGGCGAAATCACCCTGCGCCGCGCCGTGGGCCGTTCCGTGAACACCGTGGCCGTGACCACCTTGAAGG
>CAZGYS010000509.1:0-5137 GCA_964530305.1 uncultured Leptospiraceae bacterium | reverse complement strand
TGGAAAAGGTTCTCCAGTTGAACGAAGGCATCGCCGCGGCCAGCAATTTTCTCGGTTACATTTACGCGGAGAAGGGCATCAAGATCGACGAAGCGGCGCGCTTGATTCGGCGCGCGGTAGAGCTTTCGCCCACCAATGGCGCCTACCAGGACAGCCTGGGCTGGGTTTATTATCGCCAGGGACGTTATCACCTGGCGCGGTATCATCTAAACATCGCCGCGCTGCTGCTTGAAGAAGAGGGTCGCGAGGACCCCGTGGTTCACGATCACCTGGGAGATGTGTACCAAAAACTTAAGTATCCGGCTCGAGCCCTGTCCGCCTACAAGCGCGCCTTGAGAGTTCTGGATGTAAAGAAGCGCAAGCGCCCCCGGGACGTCACGGCCGACGACCGGGAGCTGGAAAATAAAGTCCGCGCGAAAATCCGCGACCTGGCCCGAGTAAAAAAGGAAAAGTAAGATGAATATGAACATGATCCAACGTCGTGCGGGTATCGGCCTTGCGACCTCGGCCATGGTGCTGTTGACCGCCCTCCATTGTAAGTCCACTCCCGTGGAGCCGGTGGTGAAGCCCAAGGGACCGGACGCGGCCAAACAGAACCGCGAGGAGCAACTGAAGCATATTCGCGCCATTTACAAGCCGGCGGCCTGCTTCCGAGCCAGATACGGGATTCAATTTACGGATCCGAAAGGCAAGACGCAGGCGGCCAATGGCGATTTGCGCGTGGACAATCAAAAACAACGCATGCGCTTTATCTTTCGCGCCACGTTTCTGAACATCACGGTGGGAAAAATTACGGTCAAGGACGACGTGGCCTATATCAATAATCCCCACGCTCGCCGGGCTAAAGAGCGTCGCATGCGGATTCCCGTGAATGAATTTTACGTGCGCGGTCCCGGAAATACCGCCATTCCCCTGCCGTTTCGCTTGTTCCAGGACTTACTCTTCGCGCGTTTGCCGGACGACCTGTTCTCCCCCGAGGCGAAAGTCGTTAAGAATGAAAACCAGCTGGACGTGGCCGTGAACCGCGATAACGAAAAATACGATTATCGCTTCGTGGATAATCGCCTGCGCAAACTCAATTACTTGAATTTGCGTTTTCGCAATCGGGTGCAGGTGAGCCTGGACGGTCAATACCGGGACTCCATTTTTCCGCAAAGCATTACCATGCTTTCCCAGCCGCCGTCGGGCCGACCGTCCGTCATGCGGATTCGCTTTCGTAGTCTGGATTTAAAGGCCCGCTGCACGGACCCGTATTTTCCGCGCTGGTAATTCGTTCGTAAACCGAGAGGGTTCATCAGGTCGAATCATCCGACATGAAGACTTTCGGTTCCATTCAACTCTTTATAGTTCTCTGGTGCGCGGTCGTCGCGGCGGGATGCCGCGACCATGCTCCCGTTAAAAAACCGCCGCGAGCCGCGGCCGGTGTTCTGGATCTGCGCGGCTGGAACCTCACGCGGGATGGTTCGGTGAAGTTGGACGGTGAGTGGGCGTTCCATCCCGGGGCCTTTATTGATCCGGAGGATGCGCCCGCCGTAAAGTCCTACCTGGCGTTTCCCGGACTCTGGCAGGGCCGGGGGAAATTCGTGCCCAGGCGATACGGTTTCGCATCCTATCGTTTAACCGTGCTTCCGGGAGAAAACCGGAAGGTGCTGGCGCTCCGGCTGGGCGATGTATATTCGGCCTATCGCCTGTACATTGGTGAGCGACTGGTTTTGCAAAGGGGGCGTCCGGGCATTTCAGCCGCTTCCACGAAAGCGGCCCGGGGGCCTCCCGGTTACGTGGCCTTCAGTCCGTCCGGCGAGAAAATCGTTCTGACCCTGCACGTGGCGAATTTCCATCACCGCAACGGAGGTCCCAAGTATTCCGTGCGCCTGGGGGACGACTTTCGCATGCGTGGGAAAGCCCGCAACGCCATCGCCTTCGAGGTTTTCTTGTGCGGCATTCTTTTGATGCTGGGCATCTACAATGTCGTTTTGTTCGCGGTGCGCCGCAAGGAACTCTCCACCGTTTTTTTCGCTCTTTTTACCTGGATGTTCATGTTGCGAACATTGGTCCTGGGAGAGATGTATTTGGTGACGCTCCTGGGAGAATTGTCCTGGGAAATACATTCTCGCTTAATTTATTCGGCCAGTTATCTGACCGCCATGGCTTTCGCGTCTTTTATACACCAGGTCTTTCCCGACAACTTTTCCAGGCTGACGGCTCGCGCGTCGCAGGTATTTCTTTCGGCGCTTGTACTCGTCACGTTGTTCACGTCGCCGCGGTTTCACACCTGGCTGTTCCCGCCCTTTGAAATCTACATGGGCCTGCTGGCCGTGTACATCACCTGGGTTTTCGCGCGGGCGGTCTACCAGGGCCGGGACGACGCCGGCCTGTACCTGGGTGGGTGGTTGTTGTTTTTCGTGGCGATTTTCAACGACATCATGAAAAACCATGAACTGCTGGACACGGTCTACCTGATGCCTACGGCCATGGCCGTGATGGTGGTTTCCCAGGCGATTTTACTTTCGCGGCGTATTTCCCGCGCCTTTATCGCCTCGGAAAAACTCTCGGACATACTTGAGGATCGAGTGGCTCGTCGAACCGGGCAGTTGGCCCAGGCCACGAACTCGGCGGAAAGGGCGCGCAATGAGATTGAGCGGCTGAACGAGTTTTCCAAGAACCTGAATACGAGCGCGGATCTGGACGATGTCCTGCGGCGAATCATCGACTATATCGGCGAACATTTCGATCAGGACGGCACCTGGCTGTGGTTGGTGGACCGCAATCGCGACGAACTCTACGCTCACAGCATGAACCATCGTTATACCGGAGTCGACGCGGAAGCGCGGGAGTTCACCATGGGTCTGCGCTTGCCGTTTCATCCGGACAGCGGCACCTTGTACCAGGTCTGGAAGCGCGGACGTTTCATGCACGTGCCCCGCATTCGCGAAAGCTGGATGACCGAGACGGATCGCATGCTTACGGAGCGCCTGAACCTCAAGAGTTTTCTGCACATTCCCCTCAAGGTTCAAGGCCAGGTAATTGGAATTTTCAGTCTGACCAAATCCAGGGAGATGCGTTTTTCCCGGGAGGAAATCGCTTCCATGACCCGCTTTTGCGAACAAATCACGGGCGCGGTCTACAGTTCCTCGCTCCTGCGGGAAGTGCGGGAAGAGCGGGAGAAATCCGAGGCTTCGCGCGTGGAACTGGCGGCGGCCCGAGATCGGGCGGAGGAGTCCAATCGCGCGAAAACCGAATTTTTGACCACCATGAGTCATGAGATTCGCACGCCCTTGAATTCAATCATCGGCACGGCGGACCTGCTGCGCGAAACGAAACTGGAACGAGAGCAGATCCGTTTCGTCGAGATCCTCAATCGCGCCGGTCGCAATCTCCTGAACCTGATCAATGAGATCCTGGATCTAGCGCGGCTGGAAGCCGGTAAGCTGCGCATGGAAAAGCAGCCCTTCGAGCCCGACGAAGTACGGCGAAATATCATGAGCGTGATGCGCGTGCGCGCGGAGGCCGAAGGACTGGACATCAGCTGGCGTAATGAAGGTCGCATTCCGCCCGTGCTGCTGGGGGACGCCGGTCGCCTGGAGCAGGTGCTCTTGAATCTACTGGGGAACGCGGTAAAGTTTACGGAGCGGGGAAGCGTGCGGGTTCGGGTTACCCCCCGGGAAAACGATGGGAGCGAAATCGTTCTAGGTTTCACGGTCAGCGATACGGGCGTGGGCATCCCGGCCCATAAGCTGGAGACTATTTTTGAGCGTTTTACCCAGGTGGACTCATCCATTACCCGTAAGTACGGCGGAACGGGTCTCGGGCTGGCCATTTGCAGGCGATTGGTGGGCATGATGGGCGGCGAGATCCACGCCGAAAGTCCTGAGGAGGGCGGCAGTGTTTTCTCTTTTACGGCGCGCTTCGGAATCGCCGGAGACGAGATGGTTTCCTCCACTTCCCAGGCCGCGCGAAAGCCTTCCATCCCGGCCGGAACTCGGATTCTACTGGCCGAAGACAATGAGGACAATCATTATCTGGTGCGGGCCTTTCTCAAAGACAGCGACGTAATCCTGGAAGACGCGGAGAACGGCCGTCGCGCGCTGGAACTGTTTCGGGAGCGAGACTACGACATCGTGCTCATGGATATTCAGATGCCGGACATGGACGGTTACACGGCCACGCGGCTGATTCGCGAACATGAGAAACGAACCGGGTGGAAACGAGTGCCGGTCATCGCCCTGACGGCCCATGCATCGCCGGCGGACATTGAAAAAAGCCTGGCCGCCGGATGTGACGGACATCTGACCAAGCCGATTCGCAAGCAGACGTTAATGAGCGCGTTGGATGAATACCTGAAGCGCGAGGAGTTTCGGACTTCGTCGGAGCATGATAAATGACGAAGGCCGCCCGAATCAACATCAGGATGATGATGGCCGCGATGACCACGGCGATGAGTCTACGTTGATTCATCGGCGGCGGTGGCGGGCCTTGCGTTAGACATCCACGCCCAGGACTTTCGACGCCGTGGCTACAATGGCGTCTGGATCAAAGGGTTTGGTCATATATTCATTGGCGCCGACTTGCTTGCCTTTTTCGCGGTCGAATTCCTGGCCTTTGGCCGTGAGCATGACGATGTAGACTTCGTCCATGTTCAGGTTCTGCTTCACTTCCTCGCAGACCTCGAAGCCGTTCATTTCGGGCATCATCACGTCCAGGAACACCAGGTCGGGTTTCTCGGACTTGATGGCGTCGAGACCCTTGCGGCCGTTCTCCGCCGTCAGGATTTCCACGTCCTCGTCCTCGAAGTCCTCCAGGGTTTGCTCCAGGAGCATGCGAATATGCGCTTCATCGTCTACGATTAATATGGACTTACCCACCGGAATTCCTCTCTTCCCGTATTTCTTGTGTATGGTGGCCGCGGCCGTCGGCATGCCCGCCGGGACCATTTTGTCCGGGGCCGGTCAGAACATCACCTCGAAAACTTCCACCGATTCCTTACGGCCCTTAACATTCAAATTTCCGATTTCCTTGAATTCGAAGTCCTTTTCGGCCGCATCGAATACACTGCGGCTAACCAGCACCTGACCGCCCTGCGCCAGGGATTGCAGGCGTGAGGCGATGTTCACGTCGTCCCCGATGGCGGTGTAGTCCA
>CAZGYS010000508.1:0-5141 GCA_964530305.1 uncultured Leptospiraceae bacterium | reverse complement strand
CCGAGCTGCATGCGATTATGCTCGAGAATCCGGAGGACCGCGCCGAATTGTTACGACGCCTCTCCGCCGTGCACGGCGACATTTCCAATCTCCTGCGCGAAATGCCAGCGGGGCCCGCGGCGGAGCCGGCCCGGGAAGGCCTGGAACACGCCTTGCGCAAGTTGCCGGCGGGCGCGGAGCGCGATGCGTTCGAAAACATAGAACACGATTTTTCGCCGGAGGCGGTCGCCTTTTGCAAGCAACTGCCGGCGCGGACCCTCGACATTCTTTATTACGCCTGTCGGGAGGCGATTCGCAATGCCCTGCGGCACGGGGCGGGAGCCGCGGCTCAAGGCGTCGACGGCACGTCGGGCGAACCCACCCGGCTCGGGGTCACCATGGAACTGGACCGGACGGGCGCCTTACTCCTGGTGATCCGTGACAATGGGCCCGCCCTGCGAAAGTCCGCCGACCCGACCCCGGGAAGCGATGGTTCAGTGAAGAAGGGCGGTGCCGGTCGCGGACTGGCCCTGCACGGCGCCATGGTGGCCGTGGTCGGCGGAAGCCTGAACCTGGATACGGAAACGGCCGGCTGGACGCGGGTCCTGATTCGCCTGCGGCGAGAATAATCGCGCTTGATCCCGGGGCTCGAAAGGCAAGCATCGCCCATGGCCGATGTCTTCAGCCGTCGAGAGCGCAGTCGCGTCATGAGTCGCGTGGGCTCGAAGGACACCAAACCCGAAAAGATCGTGCGTTCCGCCGTACATCGGGAAGGGTTTCGCTTTCGCCTGCATCGCCGGGATCTGCCCGGCACGCCGGACATCGTCCTCCCTCGCCATCAAAAGGTCATCTTCGTGCACGGCTGTTTCTGGCACGGCCACTCCGGCTGTTCACGTTCGCGCAGGCCCACCAGCAATACCGAATTCTGGAACGGCAAACTGGACAAGAACATCGCCCGGGACAAAAGCAACAAACGCAAATTGCGACGCCTGGGATGGAAGGTGCTCGTGGTCTGGGAGTGCGAAACGAAAGCCCGGGAAAAACTGCATCGCAAACTGCGGCGATTTCTGCACGCCGGCGATTAAAAAATCCTGTCAAGGGCGCGGGGCCTCCGGCTTTCTGTCCTTGATGAATGCAAGACGGATTTCCTTATTTTTTATCTGTGGCCTGGCCTTGACCACGGCCATCGCCTGCGGGCCCTCCTTGATTACTCAAAAGAGCGGTCTGAAATACGCGGACCGCGTAATCGGTACCGGGCCGGAAGCCGGACCGGGGGACGTGGTGGAAGTGCACTACTCCGGTAAATTGGACGGGCTCTTCGGCAGTGAATTCGACAATTCGCGCAAGCGCGGGCGGTCGTTTCGCTTCACGCTCGGAAAACGCCAGGTGATACCGGGCTGGGAACTGGGCGTCACGGGAATGAAAAAGGGCGGCAAGCGCCTGCTGGTCATTCCGCCCCAGCTGGCTTACGGTAAACGCGGCGCGGGCAAGGTCATTCCGCCCAACGCCACCCTGCGTTTCGAGGTGGAACTGATTAGCTTTCAAAAACCGCCCAAACCCTGGCCCATGGAAGGCAAACGCATTCGCCGTACCTCTTCCGGCCTGAAGTATATTGTTTACGAGAGCGGTTCCGGGCCTACGCCGAAGATCGGAACCAGGGTGACCGTGCACTACTCGGGGTATCTCACCGACGGGAAGATGTTCGACTCATCGCGTACGCGAGGTCAACCGTTCTCTTTTCCCCTGGGACAGGGCCGCGTGATCAAGGGCTGGGACGAAGGAATCGCCCTCATGAAACCCGGCGCGAAATACAAATTCATTATTCCGGCCAAACTCGGTTACGGTTCCCGACCGGCCGGCAGAATCCCGCCGAACTCGGTGTTGCATTTTGATGTTGAGTTTGTAAAATAAGTGAACCGCGGAGGCGCAGAGAGCGCGGAGGTTTTTTGGGCAAGGTAGGCTAATGTCGGCGCTTCAAAAACCCTTTGCGTCCTCCGCGTCTTTGCGGTGTATCTTTTTCAAGGGTCGGCCGGAACGCCCAATCGCCCCAGTGCCGTTTTGATCAAGCGGTCATAGTAATCGGGCTCAGCGCGGGTACGGGCAATCATCATCCCGCCTTCGAGAGTAGCCAGCAAGACATTGGCGGCTTCGCGGGGCGATTCGCTTTCGCGCAAGGTAATTTCGCCTTGCTCGACTCCCAGGGCGATGTTTCGCTCCAGCCATTCCTCAAAGAAAGAAAACGCGCCGGCCAGTTGTTGTTGGACCGGCTCGGACATGGTCAGGACTTCCGCGCCCAGCATACCCAGCAGACAATAGCGATCATCCTTTACGGGAATCGATAAAAAGAAATCGCCGAAGGCCCGCAGGCGTTTGCGGGCGGACTTGAAAGCCTGCTCGGCTTGTTCGACTCCCGCGCGGGCATGGGCGATGTAGCGCTCCACCATGGCCTCGGCCATATCGCTCTTGTGGGGGAAGTAATAGTGAATGCTGGCGGTCTTGATGCCCACCAGGTTGCCGATGTCCTTGTAGCTGAAGGCGTGAAAGCCCCTTTGCTGGGCCAGTCTCTCGGCCGTCTCCAGCACCAGCTCGCGGGTATCCTTCGAATCGCTCATATCAGTCACTTTCAGCCCTCCATTGATCAGTCGCAAGCCGCCTTCGTTCATTTCAATTTTTTTCTTACCTACTAATAAATAGGCTGGACGGGGTTTTGGCGAGTTGTTTATCTATGCATAGGTAGATTGCGCGGAGGATAAGCATGGAAATAACCAAACCCACTGATGAAGACGAGCGATTGGCGGCCCTGCGGCGCTACAATGCCCTGGAGGGGGGCCATGAGAAGAGTTTTGAGGATCTGGCCGGTCTGGCGGCCAAAATCTGCGGTACGCCGGTGAGCTTCATCAGCCTGGTGGATGAGGATACCCTGACCTTGAAGGCGGCCGTGGGCATGCCCGGCGTGGAGACCCTGGCCCGGAAGGAGGCCTTCTGCTCCCATGCCATTCTGGAAGACGACGTTATGATTGTGCCCGATGCCTCCGGCGATGCACGTTTCGCCGACTATCCAATTGTGCGCGCCGAGAACGGCCTGAAGTTTTACGCGGGATCGCCCGTGACGACCGAAGACGGCCACAACCTGGGAACCATCTGCGTGCTGGATCACAACCCCCGCGGTCTGGACGAGGCCCAGTTGGAAGCCATGCGCGCGTTGAGTCGCCAGGTGATGTCCCAGCTTGAATTGCGTCGCAACCTGGATGAACTGGCTTCCATCACGCGCAAGGCCGTGGCGCTGGAAAACCTGGTTAAGAAATACACGTCGCGCAGCGTCTGGGAAAAAGCGGACCTTTCGGTTTCCAGCGGGCGATTGGAAATTTCGGACGAGGAAGTGGACAAGACCTATCTGTTCATCGACGTGGTTTCGTTTACGCGTCTCAGCGAAAGCCTGGGCTCGGCGGGAACGGTGGAATTGTTGAACGTTTATTTCAAGCCCATGGTGGACGTCATCACCGATCACGACGGCGATATCGATAAGTTCGTGGGCGATCAAATCTTCGGTATCTTCGCGCGCCCCCGGGACGCCGTGCGCGCGGCTCTGCGAATTCGCGCGGAAGTGAATGAGCTCAATCGCCGCAGGAAGGAGCAAGGATTATTGACGCTGGATATTACCATGGGCATGAGCCACGGCTCGGCCATTCGGGCCAATGTGGGCGGCAGCGACCGGCGCGATAACACCTTGATCGGCAATGTCGTGAACATCGCCGCGCGATTGCAGGGCGCCTGCGAACCCAACGGCATTCTGATCACGGACGATTTATACGACCTGGTCAAGCAGGACGTGCGCGTCGAAAAAACTAATCGCTATAAGTTAAAGAATCTGGCGGAAGTGATTCGGGCTCATTACATCACGGACATGGAAGACGTGCTTACGGCGCGCGCCGGGTGAATGGAGAGAACACGAACGTTCGCGAATTGGGCGAATGGGCACGCATGGGGTTAAACCACGAGGATTCAGGTGGGGTGGGGTAGCCGGCGGTTGTCGGGTTTGTTCGGGTGGACGCTAACCTCGTTCTGGAGCGAGCAACGTCAAGAAGCAAGTCCACTGACACCGCCCCAAAAAACCTCCGCGCTCTCCGCGGTAAATTCGTGTTCCGCTTACTTCCCCAGCAGATCCCGCACGGCGGCCTCGGGGTCCGGGAAATGGAACTTGTAACCCGCGTCCAGCAGCACCCGGGGCTTCACGAACTGACTATCCATGAGCAGGCGATGCCGCTTGCCGAAGGCCAGTTTCAGCATGAAGGCGGGCACGGGCATGGTGAGGCGACCGCCCATGGCGCGTCCCATGGCCAGCGTAAAATCCTTATTGGAAATAGGCTCCGGCGCGGCCAGGTTCACGGGGCCGGAGAGCGATTCGTTTTCCATGGCGAACTTGATGCTCTCCAGAATGTCCCGATAGTGAATCCAGGGAAAACCCTGTCGGCCGTGGCCGAAATAATTGCCTACGCCCAGGCGAAAGGGCAAGAGCATGCGCGGAAAGGCGCCGCCGTCCCGGGATAGAACGACTCCGATGCGCAGAATGACCGTGCGGGTCTTCGCGCCCTGGGCCGAGTTTTCCCAGACCTTGACCAGGTCGGGCACGAATCCGGTTCCCGGCGACGAGTCTTCGTCCATGACTTCGTCGGGCCGGTCCCCGTAGATTCCCACGGCGGAGGCATTGATGAAAACCTTCGGCGGTGTTTCGCTTTCTTCCAGAAACTCCAGGCAGGCACGGCTGGTTTTGATCCGGCTGTCTCGGAGGACTTTCTTACGTTTGGCGGTCCAGGCGCCGTCGATGATGGAGGCGCCCGAGAGATTGATGACGACGTCGGCGGAGCGTACCTGTGTGGGCACCGATTCGGCGTCCCACTGTACGTATTCCATCCCCTCGGACGAACGGGATTCCCCGCGCGTCAGGATGCTTATGTCGTGCCCGGCCGCTTTCAATTCCTCGGCCAGCAGCGTGCCGATGAATCCGGACCCGCCCGCGATGATGACTTTCATATGTTTTCCCCGGAAATTACGCTTGCTTCGAACCAGTCCGCAAACATTTTTATCTCAACGCATGAAATCAATTGAAAAAGTTGCCGTCGTTCACGACTGGCTCACCGGTCGGCGGGGCGGGGAGCTGGTGT
>CAZGYS010000507.1:0-5144 GCA_964530305.1 uncultured Leptospiraceae bacterium | reverse complement strand
ATTGAGCATGCCCAACAACTGCACGGTGCCGCTCTTGCGACTCGAAGTATTGTAGCTGTAGGTCGGATTGACCAGCGTCCAGTAGCCGACATGCAATGTGTCGGAGTTCTTATATAGCTGCGCGTTCCAACCCTTGGAACAGGTGGCCTGCCCCTGGCAGGACGTCAGGTTATTGAAGGGCTTGAGACCATGCATGTAGATGGTCTTGTGATTTCCCGCATGAAGACTTCCAATCGCCAGAAAGGCGGTGATAGTGAAAGCGAACACTTTTCTCATTTCTGTATCTCCTCAATTTTCGCCTGAAGATTTCAGGTATGTATTGGGAGTAGTATTGCAAATGCGATGCCCACCGTTCGAAATTATTGAAATCGCCGCGAGTTTCCGGGAAAAAACGTAAACGGCCTGGATTCGCCGTTTGCGGGCCGTCCATGAAATCACCCGAATGCCGAAACCACGCGATTTCAGCCGGTCTTCGGGCACCGTCGAATTTTGATCACCAGTCCTCGACGATCGTAGGATTTTTGAACAGTGCCGGCGATTGCACGGTCGAAGGGTCTAAAGGCGCAAGGGTCGAACGGGAACGATTAACTCATAAGGCTAGTGGGCGAATTTATCGTGCCTTTGGACCCTGACCCTTTCGACCATTCGACCCTCCCATAACAATTGACAGATCATACCGGCGGGCTTCACTGGTTCTTTGCCGCCCGATTGGCGGCATACCGGAAGCATGAATTTTACTTCGTTCCATTTTCTGCTTTTCTTCGCCGTTACCATCGTTCTGGGGCATGTGCTGAAGAATCGCAAGCAGCGCGTCTTCCTGCTTCTGGCCAGCTATTACTTCTACGGGGTTTTCGAGCCCTGGTATTTGATCCTGATCCTGGGCTCCACGGCACTGGACTACATGGCCGGGCTGGGCATCGAGGCGCGGCGCTTGCAAGCCCAGGGGACCGAGCCGACCGGTTTCGTCCGCCGCCTCACCGTTTTGCCCGAGCGAACCTGGCTGGTGCTCTCCCTGGTGATGAACCTGGCCCTGCTGGGTTATTTCAAGTATACGAATTTCGGAATCGAGATCCTCAACGATCTCCAGCCCTACGGCGATACGGTTTTCGCCTGGCCCGCGGCGCACATTCTGCTGCCCATCGGTATTTCCTTTTATACCTTCCAGTCCATGTCCTACACCATCGACGTGTATCGCGGCGTGCTCAAACCGCGGCGGGACATCACGGACTTCGCGCTGTACGTGGCTTTCTTTCCCCAGCTGGTGGCCGGACCCATCGTGCGGGCCACGACCTTTCTTTCCCAGCTCGACGATCGCCTGCCCATAACGAAGCACGACATCATGGTGGGCACGACGCGCATCGTGGTCGGTTTCTTCCGCAAGCTCGTGTTGGCGGACAACATGGGCATCTTCGTCAACGCCGTCTTCGGCAACCCGGGCGCCTACGGCGTGGTGGACATGTGGGTGGCTACCATCGCCTTCGGCTTTCAGATCTATCTGGACTTCGCCGGTTACACGGACATCGCCCGGGGCGTGGCGCGCCTGTTCGGTTTCGAGTTCGACATTAACTTTCTGTATCCCATGGCGTCCGGCAACATCACGGAGCACTGGAGTCGCTGGCATATTTCGCTGACCACCTGGCTGCGGGACTATGTCTATATTCCCCTGGGCGGCTCCAAGGTGGGCCCGGTTCGCCTCTACGGAAACATCTTCACCATCTGGCTGTTGACCGGCATCTGGCACGGTCCGGCGTATCACTTCGTAGCCTGGGGCGTGTGGCAGTTCGTGATGGTGGTGACCCATCGCCAGTACAAAATGACCCGCGCCTGGGCCTGGCTGAACGAGAAGGGCGGCATCCTCTATGCAATCCTCAGTCGCGTACTGATGATCTTCTTCTTGAATTTCGGTTTCATCTGGTTTCGCGCGGAAACCATGTTCAAGGCCACCTTCATGCAGGGTCGTCTGTTCGGCATCGTCGACCTGAATGCCTGGCTGGGCCTGAAGAGTTCGTCGGCGGCTACTCACGCCGGCTTCATGGCACCCCAGGACGCCGCGGCCTTCGTGACCCACGGCTTGCCCGGCTGGCTTCACGGCGAATTCGCCTTTCTGCTGGGAATTTTGTTCGCCTATGAATACCTGATGAACTACCTGCAACTGGAGTATTTCTGGAAACCCGAGAATCGCTGGAAGCTGATCACCATGCTGATCGTGATGATTTTCTGCATCATCGTTTTCGCTTCGCCGGCGACGCCGAATTTCATGTACTTCCAGTTCTAAGACGGTACTGCTTATGGGAGAACTCATCAAATATTTGAAAGACCCGCGCTTCTACGTGCCGGTGCTCTTCCTGGTAGGCTTCGAAGCCTTCATGCAGACCGGAATTTATCGTAAGATTCTTGAGCCGGACTCCTACGCTTATAACGTAAATCGCGCCGTGCGCATCATGCGCGAATCGAAAGTTCGACCGGACATTCTCATTCTGGGCACCTCGGTGGCCTACCAGGGTGTTCAGATCAAGACCCTGAACGAGAAGTGGCTTTCGAAGGCGGGCCTGGCCGCTCAGAACGCGGCCTCCGAAGGCGCGAAGCTCGGTACCCAGCACTTAATTTACAAGGCCGTGAAAAAGGATCTGCCCCGGGCGAAAGTCGTTTTGCACGTGAGCGAAGTGACCTTCCCCTGGACCGCGCGCCGCTCCATGGATCAGCCCAATCGCAGCATGGCGGCGCAGTTTCCGCGCGGCATGGTCTTCGATCATCTCAAGGCCTATGACGCGGAGCTTTCTCCAGGCGATTATTCCTTCTTCTGGGTGCGCTCCCTCACCTATCAGAAAGACCTGCGCAAATTCATTCTGGATCCGCCCTGGCGATTCAAGAAAATCAAGCGCCGGGAACGTAAATTTCATCCCGACTACGTGCACATTAATTCATCCCTGTACGGCATGGACGCCTACCCGGCCAAAGACCTCCGCGATTGCGTGGAAGTGGCTCGTAAGGCGGCCGGTCGCATACCCAGGGACAAGAACGGCAAACGGATGTCGGACGAACATCATCGCAACGCGGTGGAGACCACGTGTCGCATCGGCCTTTCGGATCCCCGGGACGAGCCCGGCAGCGATCAGTGGGTGCGACTTTACTTCAAGCGCCTGAAGGTTTTTTACGATGAAATTCATCGCGACGGACGCCGGGTAATCGTGCTGTTTCCGCCCTACTCGGATCTGGTGCGGGATCTAAACCACGACAGTCGCGTGGCTTTCTGGAAGAAACACCTGGCTCGTATTTGCGGACCGAATCGTTGCCCCGTCATGGATATGCGACGCGTCCTGGACGGACCGGAAAACGCTTCTTACTATTACGACACCATTCATTTGAATCGCAAGGGCGCGGAAAAATTTACGGACATCCTGGCGCCGCGCCTGTTGCGGGAACCGGCCGTGCGCGCCTTGCTCAAGAATAAATCCGCGCAATAGTATTTTATGCGATTTACCACGCTCACATTTCTCGTCTTTTTCATTGCGATTTACATCATCTACTGGCTGACGCCGGCGCGTCGTCGCATGCCGCTGTTGATTGTCGCGTCCGTGGCTTTCTACGCGGCCTGGTCGGTCGGGTTCGCCATCCATTTCGTCGTGATGGTGCTGATAAACTATTACTTTATCAAGCGGCTCTTCGAGAAACCGGACAAGCGCATTCTCTGGACGGTGCTGGGCATTGATCTCGCGAACCTGTTCCTGTTTAAGTACTTCTATCTCTTTCTCCGGATGCTCTTCGACATTACGGGCATCGAGATTCTACAAAGAGACGTCTTCAATGAGTGGATGCTGGATAAGACCGGCGTCTACGGCATCCTGTTGCCCCTGGCCATCAGCTTTTATACGTTTCAATTGATGGCTTTCGCCATCGACGTGTATCGCCGTCGTATCGAGGAAAAAACTCCCTTGATGGAGTTCATGGTCTTCATCCTGTTTTTTCCGCAGCTGGTGGCCGGGCCCATCATGCGGCACTCGGATTTCTTTCACCAGCTTCGCAACCTGCAACCCGACCGGGACAAGACCCTGGCCGGCATGTTTCTGTTGATGCTGGGGATCATCAAAAAGGTCATCATCGCGGACAATGTGAGTCCCGTTATTCAACCGGTCTTTTTCAATCCGTCCGCCTTCGACTGGGAGACCAATCTGGCGGCGGCGGCGGGCTTCTCGGTCCGGGTCTATTGCGATTTTTCCGGCTACACGGACATCGCGCGCGGGCTGGGCAATTTGCTGGGGCTGGAACTGCCGCGCAATTTTATGGCGCCCTACCTGGCCACGAGCTTTCGCGATCTATGGAATCGCTGGCATATTACCCTCTCCACCTGGATTCGGGATTATCTCTACATACCCCTGGGCGGTTCGCGCAACGCCGAGTGGCGTAACAACTTCAACCTGGTGCTCAGCTTCACCCTGGCCGGGCTCTGGCACGGCGCGGCCTATCAATTCTTGATGTGGGGCGCCATGCACGGCGTAGCCCTGGCCGTGGAAAGGCAATTACGCAACTGGCGCGGAAGCATCGCGCCGCGGCTGGAGAGTTTACGGGAAAGTTCGAAACCGCTGGCTCTGTGGCTGGGCATCTGGGACTCGGGGCCCGGCGTCTGGGCGCGAAGAATCTACATGGTGATCTTCATGTATGCGCTGTGGCTGTTCACCGCCATCCCCTTTAACGCGCCCGGCGTGCCCGAGACCCTGGCCATGTGGAAGGCCATCTTTACCGGCCAGGGCGGCGAACGCGGCGGCGGCAATGATTACATTCTGCGCATGACGGTGTTGACGTTCATCTTCAACTGGCTTCAGCTCAAGAAGGGCGGCTGGAACGTCTCGGTCCGCTGGCAATACATCTGGGCGGCCGTGCTGGCTTTCGTCGTCGTAATTCTGCTGGGACGCTTTTCGCCTCAGGGCGTGGATTTCATCTACTTTCAATTTTAACGGCTTCCTATGGATTTTCTGAAGAACAGATTCCTGATTGTTCCCTTGCTGATCTTCACGGCGATTTTCGCCCTGGATAAGATCTTCATGATGGAGAGCGTGTTGCCCTACACGCAAGCGTGGAATCGCATTGAGCCCACTTTCTACAAGGCCCGCGAGGAACTTTTCGACATCCTGCGCAAGGACTACCCG
>CAZGYS010000506.1:0-5145 GCA_964530305.1 uncultured Leptospiraceae bacterium | reverse complement strand
CATGTTCGGACTGCTTCGCGCGTACCAGTCCGGCGCTCAGGAGACGTCCTTGCTCTATGCGAATGTCTTCTTGCAGAGTCGACGCAATTTGAGCCAGGGCAAACTCGAACCCGGGTTTGTCGCTCTCCCGATCGACGGGGAGCTCTTGCGTAATGAGGGGCGGGTCCTGCGTGGAAGCGGCCGGCATGACCCGAAGGCGCGGGGCTTCGCGACGACTCCGGTCGTCGTGAGGACTCGTCTCGTCCAGGCGAAGCCGCAACGCATCGTGGCGCCGTACTAGATTTCGCAGGGTCCGTTCCACGAGCTTCGCGTCCAATCGCCGGGGCGATTTCAGGGCGAAGACCATATTGTAGCGACTGGGATTGGGCAAGTTCAGCTCGTGAAACCAGCGCAGGATGGGAGTCGGCGTGATTTCGATTTCGCGGTCGTCGGCCTGTTCCGTTTCGTGACGCGGTTCCGGGGGTTCGACTCGGCGCAAGAAATCTCCCAGCAAGCCGATGGTCGGTTGCTCGAAAACGTCGCGAGGACCGAAGGTTAATCCTTCCTTCGCCGCGCGGGAAGCCATGCGAATGCTGAGGATGGAGTCGCCGCCCAGGCGAAAAAAATCATCGTCGCGTCCGGGGTTGTCCACTTTCAGTAGATCGCTCCAGATGGCGGCCAGCTTGCTCTCGATTTCGCCTCGGGGCGGTCGGTGTTTCCCTGATTGAACGCCCCGGACGGAAGGCTCCGGCAGGGCCTTCTTGTCTACCTTGCCGTTTTGCGTCAGGGGCAACGCCTCCAGACGCGTGAAGCGCGAAGGCCGCATGTGTTCCGGCAGCCGTTCAATTAAAAATTTCCGCGCGGTCTCCTCCTCAGCCGTCCCCGTGAAATACGCGGCCAGGTATTTGTCGCCGTCCGAGCTCCGGGCCATGACGACGGCGGCGTCCACGTGAGGATGTTCACGTAGCGCGGCCTCAATCTCCCCCGGTTCAATGCGAAAGCCCCGGATCTTGATCTGATCATCAATGCGTCCCAGATATTCCAGCGTGCCGTCCGGCAGGTAACGTCCCAGGTCGCCCGAGCGATACATAATCGCGCCGGCTTCGTCGTCGGGCGCGAAAAGATCCGGCACGAATCTTTCCGCCGTCAGATCGGGACGATTCAAATACCCCCGGGCCATGCCCTTGCCGCCGACCGTGATCTCACCGGCTACGCCGATGGGCTGAGGATTCATGAATTCGTCCAGGATATAGACTCGTTTTCCCGCCAGGGGAACGCCGATTGTGCTGCGCGTGCCCTTGAGTTCGTCCATTTTGATTTCGTGATGAGTTACGTGGACGATGGTTTCGGTAATCCCGAACATGTTTATCAGTCGAGCGCGGGTCCCGTGCGCGCGAAACCATGGCTCCAGATCGGTCGGATTCAGGGCTTCGCCTCCGAAAATGACCAGGCGCAGATTCGGGTATTGGCCGGGTTGTTCCATGAAGCGGCGAAAGGCCGAGGGAGTCTGATTGAAAATGGTTACTCCTTCGCGCCCAAGCAAGCCTGCCATCTCCTCGGGAGAGCGGCTGGTCCAGTAGTCGACGATGACCAGGCGTCCGCCGAAAATCAGCGCTCCCCAGATCTCCCACACGGAAAAATCAAAGGACGCGGAATGGTACAAAGTCCAGACATCCTTTTCAGAGAAGCGGGCCCAGCCCTGAGTGGAAGCGAAGAGGTCCGCGGCGTCTCCGTGAGGAACCAGGACGCCCTTGGGTTTACCCGTAGAGCCTGAAGTGTAAATGATGTAGGCCAGGTGCTCGGGGCGAACCGCGACGGGCGGTGGTTCTTCGTTCCTGGTTTTCTCTTCGGAGACGGTGGATATGTCCAGGACGCGAATATGGGATGGGAAGACGTGTTTCGTCGAGCTCTCCCGGCGACTATCCGTAATGATGAACGGCGGGCGGGCGTCGTCGATGATGTAGGCGATGCGTTCGCTCGGATAGTCGGGATCCAGCGGAAGATAGGCGGCGCCCGCCTTGAGTACGGCCAGCATGGCCAGGATCAGTTCCGGAGATCGTTCCAGACAAAGGCCCGCGACGACGTCCGGACCGGCGCCGGCGTCCATCAATTCCCAGGCCAGGGCATTGGCGCGTTGTTCGAGTTCGGCGTAGGTCCAGTGCGTATCTTGAAACGATAGGGCAATCCGCTCGGGGAAAGCGCGGGCCGCCCCGGACGTCAGCTCATGGAGCAGGCGCGACGCCGGTGCCGATGGACGGGTCCGGCTCTCGGCCAACCTTCGCGCGTGCTCCTCGGGGGCGAGTAATTGGATGTCCGACACTCGGCGCGTGTTCCCCGCGAAGGCCTTCATGATTCTCGTGAGTTGTTCGAGAAAACCCCGGACACCGAATTCATCGTATTCATTGCGGTCGTACTTTATTATTACGCGAAATCTTTCGCCCGGATGAAATACGATGGTCAGGGGGTAGTTCGTTTTTTCAAAAGCTCGAACATATTCGATATCCAGGCCGTGGTCTTCGCCGCGGACGGAGTCGGGAATATTCTCCACGACCACGATGCTGTCGAAGATGGAGCGCTGCTCGGATAAATCGCACCATTCCAGAATGCGCGCGAGGGCCGTGTTTTCGTATTCTCGGGAAGCGGCCTGCTCCTTTTGCAGGCGCGCAAGAAAATCCCGCGGCGCTTCATCGTCGCGCGTGACGACGCGAAGGGGCAGGGTGTTTATGAACAGTCCGGTCATGGATTCGAAACCCGTCAATTCCACCGGGCGACCGGACACGGTAGTGCCGAACATTACGTCGTTCTCGCGAGTGTGTCGTCGCAAGAGCAGGGCCCACGCGCCGGAGACCAGGGTGTTCAAGGTCAGGCGATTTTCCCGCGCGAACGCGCGCAGCGCATCGCTCTCGGATTTCTCCAGGTTCAGCTCCAGTTCGCCGAAGTCCGTAAGGGCGTCCGGCTCCGGAACCTCGGAAATCGCGACCCCGTCGACCAGGCCGCCGGGTGCCGTGCCGCCGCGAAAGTCCCGCAGGTATTCGCGCCAAAACTTTTTGGCCCTGGGGGAGTGCGCCCGTTCCAGTCCCTTGATAAAATCTCGATATGGACGAGGACTTTCGAAAACGGCGGCGTTTCCCCGGAGGCGCGCGCGATAATCCTGGAAAACCTGGCGTTCAATCAGGGAGTAAGACCACATGTCGAGCAGGATGTGATGGAAAGCTACGACCAGTTCCGCGAAGGGTTCGCCCGCCTCTCCAGGCCTTTCATGGAGACCGACGCGGATCAGCGGGGCCCTGGAGAGGTCGAACCCGGCCGTGATATTCCGGCGCAACATTTCCTCGAGTGCTTCGCCGTCCAGTTTCTCCTCGGTCCAGTCAAGCCTGACTTTTCGCCCGACGATCTGAAGCGGTTTTTCCACGTTTCGCCAGGCAAACACCGTCCGCAGGATGGGATGGCGATTCATGGCGGCTTGCCATGCTTCGCGCATGGCGTCCGCGTTCACGGGACCTCGAATACCGTAACGAATTTGTTCGTAGTAAACACCCGAATTGGGCGCGTACAATGTGTGGAAGAGCATGCCCTCCTGCATGGGCGAAAGGGGGTAGGCATCTTCTATGTCGGCTCTTGATTTTCCGCCCTTCATTCGAACTCGATTTCCAGCAATGCGTTTTCCAGATCCTCCGGTGGAGGTTCGCCGGAGTCATCGTCCTCGACGGAGTCTTGCGCGTCGGGGCTTGCCGTTGCGCCGGCCGCGGCCACGAGTCGGGCGATGGTCGGGTGCTCGAAGATCAGTCCGGGCGTTATGCGCAGGCCCGCTTCCCGGGCGCCGGGTATGATGCGAATGGCCAGAAGCGAATCGCCGCCCATCTCAAAGAAGTTATCATCACGACCGATGGAGTTGATGCGCAGCAGATCGCTCCAAATTTTCTCCAGGGCGATTTCCTGTTCTCCGCTGGGCGGAGAGTAGCTCGAACGCAGGCGCGGCCGATGGGTGCCTTCGCTTGTGTCGTCTTGTTGCCGTTCGGCGGATGGTGCTTGCCGGGGATCCCGGGTGGAAACAATTACCTGAGAGAGCCCCATGGCCAGGGCGGCCGCGAACGCCTTTCTTCCCGCGGTCGGGGTAAGGCCGCCTTCCACCGCGACGCCGGAAACCGGTTTAGCGGCGGCCTTCGGTTTCAGCTTATGCGGTTCGCGTACGCGACGCATGGTAAATTCACCGACCTCCATGAGGAGCCGTCCCGCGGAGTCACTGATGGAGACCGCGTACTGCAGGATTTCCTCGGAGGCTTTCAGTTCTCGAGCCGTACTTATGATTTCCCCGGGAAGGGGAGCGTGAATGCGCACGTCGCGGTAGCTCAGGGGTAAATATAATTCGTCTCGATCCAGATAGGCGAAGCCCATGGCAACATCCAGAAGCGCCGGATGCAGCCCATAGTGTTCCAGGTCGGCCCGATTTTCCTCACTCAGAGTGAGTCGCGCCGAGGACAGATCATTGTTCGTCGTAACTTCCCGCAGGCTTTCCCAGCGGGAGCCTAACTGAATCCCCCGACTTTTCTCCATGTAGCTTGCGAAATCAAGCGTTGGTTTCGTTTCGCCTTGCGCCGGTTCGGGTATGGATGCGGATTCGTCCTGGACAACGACGATTCGCGCCCGGGCATGGATGCGTCCCCGGGTTTGACCGGGTTCCCGACTCCGTACGCGGCCTTCCAGAAAATCGCCCCGGCGATTTAACTCAACGCGTATTTCCCTGCTTTCGCCCTCGGGAACGAAGAGCGGCTCCAGGAAGGAGATTTCCTCGAAACCGTGGTTTTCGTCCGGCGCGAACTCCTTCAGGGCTCGGTGCAGGGCCTGAACGTAGGCGGTTCCGGGAATCAAGGGGCGCTCCGTCAGGCGATGTTCGCGCAGAAGCCAGCTGTCGCTTGCCCGGAGGAGGCCCGCGAACTCAATCGTGGAATCGTCGCGATGGATTACAGCTCCCGGGAAGTTGTCTTCGCCGATGGAGACGGGAACGGCTGCTCGAAATTTTTCATCGGCGCCGGCACCGCCGCGCGCCGCCATGCCGACTTCGCGCCAGGCATCCCAGTTTATGGAAAGGGTCCTGGTCGCCGTATCACGATCGCGAAAATTAGCGAAGGCGTCCATGAACGCGTTCGCGGCGCTGTAGTCGGCCTG
>CAZGYS010000505.1:0-5157 GCA_964530305.1 uncultured Leptospiraceae bacterium | reverse complement strand
GGTCGCGCCGGCGCCTAAAAAAGGCTTGCCCAAGAGGGCACCGTCCGGGACTTAATACCCCATGAGTTATTCCTCCGCGAACCTCCAATTGGACGGCGAAACATTTCCCCTGCCCCTCGTCGAAGGGTCGGACGGCACGCAGGCCCTGGACATCACGCAACTTTTTGAAAAGAGCGGCGTGGCCACTTTCGATCAGAATCTGCGCAATACCGCCGTGGCGCGTAGCGCGGTTACCTGGATCGACGCGGCCAACGGCAAGCTATTATATCGCGGTTACGACGTGGGCGAACTGGTTGAAAAGTCTTCCTTCGTGGAAACCGCCTATTTGTTGAGCAATGGTGAATTGCCCTCGGCCGACGAACTCAAGGAATACTCCACGTCCCTGAGCAAGCACTCGATGATTCACGAGTCCATGCGGAACTTCTTCGACGCCTTTCCCGGAGACGCGCACCCCATCGCCAACCTCTCCGTCATGGTAACGGCGCTCTCCAGTTATTATCCGGCTACCTATGAGGAAAACATCGATAAGGGCATCGACATCAAGGCGCGCCTGCTGGCCAAGATGCGCACGCTGGCCGCCTGGTCCTACAAGAAATCCGTGGGTCAACCCATCGTCTACCCGCGCGATAACCTGCCCTACTGCGCCAATCTCTTGAACATGATGTTCGCCGTTCCGGCCGAACCCTATACCGTGCCCAGGAGCCACGACGCCATCCTGAACAAGATTCTGATCCTGTACGCGGATCACGAACAAAACGTGGCTACGTCCACCGTTCGCCTGGTGGGCAGCACGCACACGAACCTGTTTGCTTCGGTGAGCGCGGGCATGTGCGCTTTCTGGGGCGCTCGCGAATCCTCGGCCGTCAATGTTCCGCCGCCCATGCGCATGCTGGAGCAGATGCTGGATAATCGTCAGGCTCCCGAACAATACTTTGAGAAATTTATTAACGGCGAAGAGCCCATGACCTCCACGGGACTGGGGCACACCAGCTACAAGACCACGGATCCCCGCGCGGTGATTTGCGGTAAGCTGTTCCACGACTACCTGGATGCTCATCCGGAATTCAAGAATGATCCCCGCGTTCAGAAAGCCCTGGAAGTAGAGGAATTCACCCGCGGTCACGGCTTCTTCGTTGAGCGGCGCCTGTATCCGAACCTGGATTTCTACTCGGGTTTGATTTTCCACATGATCGGCATGCCCATCGTCATGAACAATGTGCTGCGCGTCATCGGCAAGCTGGCCGGCTGGCTGGCTCACTGGCAGGAGCAACGCACCCGCAACGATCGCCTGGCCCTGCGTCCCCGCCAGGTCTACTTCGGCGAATCCGAACGCTCCTACGTCGACGTCGACGCCCGTTAAAGGATCCCACCCTGGCGGGTGGGCCTCCCTGCCCTATTTTGAACCCAGACCTCGCCCACTTCAGGGTGGGGTCTTTATAATGCGAAGGGGACGCGGCGGCGCGATGCCGGGACCATAGCACGTCAGGGAACGGAAGTCAACGACGCTGGAAATCGCCACATTCAGATATCGCGGACCTGGTCAGCTGGATCCGCAACCGCGCGCGGGAAAACCCTCAATAGCCGAAACATAACAGCCACCAATTTAGAAAAATGAATGAACGCGCCCGGAAGACGGGCGCTTATTCAGGGAGTGGGAAGCGGGCCGATGTCGAAATCAGCCCATTCATCATCAGGAGCGGGGCGCGGGAGGAGTAGGCGTCACATCCTTTTCGGTGGGCTTGTTGTCGTCGCCCTTGTTATCGGCGAAACGTTTGTTGAAGATTCGATCCAGTAACGGAATCTTGATGCCCAGGCGATTTAAGGACATCACGAGAATACCCATGGCCGTAAATTCGTCCAGCCACCCTAGAATAGGCACGGCGTCCGTGGGTTCCGGTAGAAAAATCCAAACGCCCGCGAACAGGGCGATTACCCACCACATCAGTTGCTCGAAACTGCCGAGCTGCTTGCCTTCGCCTCCGGCCGCTTTCGCGTCCTTATCCCGAGCTTCGCCGTCGGGAATTTTCTCTACATCAATAATACGGGAATTCGAAAGTTCATCCTGGTCGGTCTTGTCCATTTGCCTCTCCTGTGGACCCATATTAACATTTCGTCTCGGGGCCGACAAGGATTATACGGCGACATAACCGGAAGTAAACAGGGCGAAAAAGGCCGAATGCAATGAAAAAACACAAAAGAAAATGAACAAAAAAGCCCTGACCGAACCATCAGGGCTTTCGGACGCGCGAACGGCGTCCGTAGAACGGGCGGCGATTATGCCTGAACCGTTTCTTTTTTCAGGTTCAGGGTCTCTTCAACGCGAGTTTGCACGTCTTTTACAACCGTGATGCCTTTATCCAGATTTCCGCGCAGATTGGTTACCAGCTCGGAATTATCGGAGGCGCCCTTGCTTACCAGATCCTGGTAACCACCGGCGATATCATTTTGAATTTGACCCACGCGCTCCGCTACGGTCTGGAACAGACCCAGTCCGGCGTTCAGCACGTCGCGCGCGCCTTGTTCGAGGTTAAAATTTACTTCGGCCATTTCCGATCTCCTGTATTGTCGCCGGCCGGCGCGAAGCCGGCCGGCAAACATAAATCTTTCTCACTATATACTCTGTTTCTTTCCTGTGCTATGTGAGCGCATTTGACGTTTTCGCTATTTATGTGACTATACGGAAACATCGGGCTCGCTCAAACCCTGGAGAATATTGATCGCAATTGTGCGATGCGTCATGATTTTTGCACCGCCCCACAGGTCAAGGGGAATTAGGGTCTAATGGTTGAAGGGTCTAAGGGTCCGACGGTTAAAAGGTCTAAGGGTCTAATGATCCAAGGTTTCACGGGATGAAGAATCTTCCCTTCCACCTTTAGACCGTTTCACCCTTAGACCATTTATCAAACCCTTCCACCCCAGTGGGGATAGAGTTCTCGGAGTCGTGAAATCGCCGCGTCCATCTGGGAGCCGGAGTAGCCCCGACCATAGAGGCGATTGCGGAGGCGCTCCTCGCCGTCCTCGAGTTGCATGACGGAAGGCAGTTTTTTCTCCAGGAGCTCCACCGCGGCATCGATGTAGAGTTCCTGCTCCTCCTCTCCCTCTTGCTCTTCCATGAGATCCTGAATGATCTCCGAAGGGACCCGGAAGTTCTGCAATTCGCGGCGGATGTAGCGAGGACCGTAGCCCTGTTCCCGACGAAAGTCCAGGCGACGGCGGCCGAAGCGCAGGTCATCCAGCAAACCTTCATCACGGAGGAACTCAATCACGCGGGAAGCATTGCCGTCGGAGCACAGGCGCTTGCGACGCATGTAGTCCCGGATTTCCGACTCGGCGCGATCCCGCACTGCCAGGAAACGATTCAGACGGGGCAGGACTTCGCGCAGAAGTTCCTGATCATCAAAGAGATCCGACATTATTCGCTGAGCTTGATTACTCGCCTGCAACCCTTGAGGACGTTCAGATTACAGGTCTTTCGAAAATACAGCAGGGCCCGGGGAGCATTTCCTTCCTTTTCATGAACCTCGCCCAGTTTATAAAGCGCTTTGCGATGCCGCGCGTCCAATTCCACGATTTTTTCCAGAAAACCAATGGCTTCCTTGTATCGATTCTTGCGAGTCAATACGGCGGCCAGGTTATAGAAAGCACTCTTGTGAATCGGGTTCAAGGCGATTGTTTTGCGCCAGAAACCCAGGGCGCCCTTTTCATCGCCTTCCCGCAGGGATACGATGCCCAGATTGTAATAAGCTTGAGAGAAATCCGGACTGTGCTTCAGGGTCTTTTCCCAGCTACCGCGTGCCCGAGAAAGCTGGCCTAACCGATAGTACGAAACGCCCTCATTGTAGGACTGAATGGCGGCGTGGTGGCGCAGCACCAGCTTATCAGCCTGACGGCAATCAATGGTTCGACCACCCCGGCACAGTTTTCGGTAGGCCAGCAGCGCCCGCTGCAAGTTACCGGTACCGTGGTAAAGGCGAGCAAGATTGCTCAAAGCGCGCGGGTAATCGCCTTTGAGCTTCAGCGCCCGGTTCAAATGACGATACGCCGGCCGCCACTTCTTCATTTTCAAATAAGTGTATCCCAGGTTATTGTGCGCCGACGGTGCCCGCGGCTCCAGATCCAGCGCTCGGCGATAGGATTCCGCCGCCGCCGGCAAGCGCCCCTGACGCAGGAGCACGGACCCCAGGTAGGTATGGGCTTCCGTGTGCCGGGGCTGGATTTCCACCGTACGCCGCAGGTAGGGCAAGGCTCGCTCCAGGCGATTTTTGCGATAATACATGACGCCCAGGTTGAAATGGGCCGCTGAAATTCCGGGATTCAGCTTTACGGCCCGCAGGAAGTGGTGTTCCGCCTTATCCGCCTTACCGCTTTCCAGCAAGGCCACCCCCAGGTTATGATGCGCCGGGGCGAAGGCCTCTTTTAGCTGAAGCGAGCGGCGATAGTGAAGAATGGCCTTATTCAGTTTGCCTCCGCGATGGAGGTAATAACCCAGATTATAATGCAGAGCGGAATTGTTCGGCTCTTTCAGGATTGCGCGGGTATACTGCTTGATACGAGTTTGCGTATCTGCCTGGGCATGCATGGGCGACCAGACCGCCGCCGTTATTAGCACGGCCAGCGCCGCGTGCCCGAAAAACGCCGCGCGCACGCAACCCGTTAATTTTGTTCCCGAACCCTTCATTTCCTTTATATTTATCATCGGTCGGAAGCCGATTCATTTGGAGTCTCCGACGGACTCCGACCGCGTACGAATGCCCTGAAAATTAGACGTTCAAGCTTCCGAAATGTATCTTCATTTTCGGCGCGCCCGGTCATTCCGCCGCCGAGAGCCAATAATCAATTGAATTTATAAAATAAACCCGATTAAAGCACACGAAAACCGGCTCGATTTCTACTATTCAGAAGAAGTCCCGGTTCGCAAGCAAATACCGAATTCCGGGCCAAATAATTCGCGAAATCAGGTGATGGCCGAGGTTTCTTTCACGGCGTCGAAGACTTTAGCTTCAATAAATATATCCAGCAAGCGACCGTCCACATGTTGCGCAATTTCATGCGGCGAAGAGTGGCCTGTGATTGATACTCCGCGGCGCAGGAGTGCAGGAAGGGTCTGCGGACCTTGTCGAAAGCCTTGTATTGGAAATATTTAGAGCAGCTGTTCTT
>CAZGYS010000504.1:0-5168 GCA_964530305.1 uncultured Leptospiraceae bacterium | reverse complement strand
CCCATCCCGCGTCCGCATACTTTCCTGAAGTTTCGTGCTCATCGTACGCGAAGAGTACCTTTAGACCGAAACTGAACTTTTTTTCCAATCGCCGAAAAAACGATTCAGGAACTTATGCAATCGCCCGATCTAGTTTTTACCTGCCTCTCTAAAAAAAGTTTCCTCCAACCCTAATTTCGCCTCGCGAAATCGACGAAGATTATCAGGTAAACAGCCAACACAAGGCAAGGATGCCGCGGTTGTTTAACGTAAAAGGTTTCACGGAGGAAACTTTATGATAATTAATCATAACCTGTCCGCCATCAACTCCCATCGGACGTTGAAGTTCCAGCACTGGACGGTGGATAAGAACATGGAGAAGCTGTCTTCCGGTATGCGAATCAATCGCGCCGGTGATGATGCTTCCGGACTCGCCGTTTCCGAAAAGATGCGTTCGCAGATCAACGGTCTGCGTCAAGCCGAGAGAAATACCGAAGACGGTATGTCGCTGATTCAAACCACGGAGGGTTACCTCCAGGAAGTCGCCGACATTCTGCAACGGATTCGTGTTCTTTCCGTTCAGTCCGCCAACGGTATCTACACCGCCAATGACCGCCAGATGATTCAGGTCGAGGTCTCTCAACTTATCGACGAAGTCGATCGTATCGCTTCGCAAGCAGAGTTCAACAAAATGAATCTGCTGCAGGGACACTTTGCTCGCGGTTCTCGTACCGCTTCCATGTGGATTCACATGGGCGCGAATCAGCACCAGCGTGAACGTCTCTACATTCAGACCATGACGGCTCAGGCACTGGAATTGCGGAAAACCGACAATACCTTGCTCACTCTTTCTACCCTGGAGTTCGCGAATGACGCAATAGGCGTGGTGGACGCGGCTCTGCACAAGATAAACAAGCAGCGCGCGAATCTGGGCGCCTATTACAACCGAATGGAGCATGCAGCGAAGGGCTTGATGGTAGCGTACGAAAATACGCAAGCCTCCGAATCGCGAATTCGCGATACGGATATGGCCGAGGAATCGGTAGCGTTTACCAAGAATCAGATTCTGGTTCAGTCCGGTACCGCTATGCTTTCTCAAGCAAACGTACGACCCCAATCAGTGCTTCAACTCCTGCGATAAATCGCAAGTTAAGCAGCTTCTTTTTTATTACACGCCCCGGTTCGCCGGGGCGTTTTTTGGTTTAAAGCGCGCGGCTTAACTTCATGAAAGCTTGACGCCCGGACCAGTCGACCGCCTCCTGCTAATGATGAGCGAAACCCAGCGCAGAGCCGAGGATACGCCTCAATGGCGCGAATACCTGGCGCGAACGTCTCCCGATCATGATGAGGAAGACGCGGCTCCGGCGCGGGACATGCACTGGCCTACGGCCTTCGAAACCCTGGGCGGTCCCTTCGTGTTAAGAATTTTACTACGCCGCGAACTATTCGGTGAAATTGCCGCCTGGCTGGAAAGTCCAGCCTACGAGGAAGCGGGCGTTTCCGCGAAGGACCTGGAACGCATGCGCAATGACTGCCTCATTACAATGGACTCTCTAAAGAACAAGGACGCGCCCGCCGAGAAAATCGCCGAGCTGCGGCGGGTAATCGGCTTGCTGGAAAACGAAATCCAGGCTTCTTGAATCATATTCCATTTTTCGCGCACGAACTCCGTATCGGGTCGTATTAAGCTTTGTCCGGGGACGCAAGAGCATTACCATGCCTTGCGAACTATCGTACTTGACATCAATTTCCTCCCGCGGTTCAATTTGCCCGGAGCATGCGCGTGCAGGCGAATCAAAAGAAAAATTTCAAAAGCGGACTATACAGGGGAATGGGAATCGGGGTTGGAGCGGCCGTTGCCTTTCTGACCACGACGGTTCTCGCGGTAAGCATTGTTGGGTCTTTTGACACATCCGGCATAACCGCGAACAGTGTCGTGTCCGCGTCGGTCATTAAGAATAATTTCGATGCCTTGAGTAATACCATTCAGGGCTTACCCGATTGTACCGAGGCGTCGGCCATGTTGACTGAAGCCGGTACGCAGACTCTTTCCAGCACCGTCGCGGCCACCCTTACCAATGTGACTGAAGTATATGATTCCACGGGGTTGCATGCGGCCGGAACTCCAGGTCGCTTCACGATTGCGAAAGCGGGACGCTATTATGTGTCGGCTTTCGTCTATTTCCAGCCGAACGGTACCGGTAGTCGTTTCGCGGGGATTACATTGAACAACTTCACGACCATCGTAAGCGCCATGGAAACATCGGCCACGGTGGGGGGCGCCACACAGTTTTCCCTTTCGGGGATGATAAACGCCAATGTCGGGGATTTCGTGTTGATCCGTGCGCAACAAGATTCCGGCGCCAACCTGGACGTGCAGCAAGTTCGCTTTTCGATTTTCCGTATCTGCGGGGACTGAAGCCGGCCGCGTAACTTCCCGGCCCTACTACTTAATTTTACGAAAAAACTTCTTCAGGGGCGGAGCCATGTTGCGCGGAGTGTTCTTGCCCCAGGCGGCGCCCGTAATATTGCGGCCGGTCGGTTTGCCGTCCTCGCGAACCTCGTAAAAGATCGGCAATGTGTCTCCCGAGTATTTCGTGCGTTCCAGTTGTTTGTACCAATCGCCCTGGTCCAGTTCGATGAAATACACGCCCCGAAAAGCGTCTCGCATCAAAGGGTGTTTCTCGTGCCGCTTGATCAATACGCAGGGCGTGCACCAGTCCGCGCCGATATAGACGACCGGTTTTAAGCCCCGCTTCCTGATTGCCGCGGCTTCACGACGAACGGCCGCGTACAGCGACTCCGAGGCGGTTCTTGGTTTGATCTTGCGGAACTTACTTTCGGCTCGCAGGCCTTGAGTCGAAAAACTCAAGCACGCACCGATGATAATGAAGGCTGAAACTCTCTTTCTAAACATGACGACCCCCGGGTTCACCATGCAAGTTCCGGCCTCATTTGAAAACCACTTCTTTGAAGCGCGGCTTTAAACATTATCAATGATCGCGCGCTGCCTGAGCTCCGCGACTAAACGTGCGCCGCGATGGCCGCGTGGTCGGCTTCCCGCAGGCTGGGCAGGGCGCTTTCGGTCCACTTCCAGGCGCCGATCACATTGCGAATGGCGCCGTCTTCGCCGCGAAGGATTCGCAGGGCTTCGCCTTTGAGATCCTCGCGAGTGGTATTGCGATGAGGTTCGGAAAAATCGCCCTGGTATTGCTCCCGCTCCACCGAGTGCGCGTATTTGAAAAAATACTCCTGAAACTTGAGACCGCTGGCTTTCCAGTTGGGAACCATGGAAAGCAGCACCGGATTCTTCGTCGTTTTAAGCGTGCGCTGAATCATCAAGCTGATACCCCGCGTGGATTTACTGAAAAACGTCCCGGAACGAATTACGCGAAAGCGCTCCGGCTCTTCGAGAGCCAGTTTTTCCACGGCATACTTGGCGGCGCCCATGGAACCATAGGCAACGGAAATATGGTCCAACCAGTAAAAAGAGGAATAGGCGACGGTCATACGGGCCGGCAATTCCCGGGCAAGGCGAACCAGGGGCGCATAGGAAAATTCCAGGGCTTTGTTTACGTCTTCCGCATGGGTTTCGGCGATGGGATATCCAACCGGTCCGAACGCGGGCGTGAAGAACATGAAGTCGACCGGTTCCGCGACGTTCAGAATTTTGTCGGCGGCATCCGCGTTGGATAAATCGATATTGTGAATGGTGCGATCCGCGCCTTCCACGTCCTTGTCCCGGGAAGTCGTCGCGATGATGGTTCCTTGCGGATCGAATTCACGAACGGCTTCCATGGCGCCGCGGCCCGCTTCGCTGGTTGCGCCTACTACTAAATATTTCATACTTGTCTCCCGATGGAGCAAACTCTCCATTCGACGCGTAATATAAACGGTTCCGCGTCTTCGCGCTTGTAGGAAGCGGTTGGACGCGGGAAAAAACGATTAAGAGAACATAAAAAAACAATGACAGACTCACGACGCGGATTGATTTCGACGGAATAAATTTCCGGGCCTGTAGCCGGATCATACAAGCGTATTGTCGCGGACCTGATTATAGTTTATAATGCCGGTTCAGGAACGCATGACAGGCTCAAGCATTTCGACTTCCATGAGCGAAATCCAAACGCCGAAGACCCAACCCGCGAAGAGTTATCTCTATGTATGGGATGCCTATTCCCTGTACGGAGCCCGGACTCCCGCCGCGGAATTTCACACGCACTATTCCGCGTCCATCACCGTTTCCCTGGATGAACCGTTCACCCTGGAGACGAACAAGGGTTTGCCCAGGGAGTATCGCGCGGTTTACGTTCCGCCCAATGTCGAGCATGGCGTGACCGGGCCGAACATTCGCCGTATCGTCGCGCAAATCGAGCCGGACTGCGCCCTGTTTCAAACCCTGGGTCCCCTGGCAACGGAAACGGATCCCTGTTCCCTGGATTCGGCCGACTTCGAGGCTCACCGGGAAAACCTGGCGCGCATGTTTGAGGGGCGGCTGGAGTGTGAAGTGGCCCATGAACTTTTTCACGACGTACTCTGGACCGCGGCCGGTGGTCCGCCCGAGGAACCTCCGCGCGAAGGGGAGCGGGATCCGCGTATCGACGGCATAGTCAATGATCTCAAGCGCCTGGAAGATTTGCCCGCCGGTCTGACCGCCGGGCAACTGGCGGACTCGGTGGGTCTGTCCACGGAGCGCTTTCGCCATTTGTTCAAGCAGGAGATGGGCGTGAATGTGCGCCGGTATTTACTCTGGTTGCGCATTCGCCGCGCCGGCGCGCTTGCGGCGCAGGGCGTCAGTCTGACGGAAGCGGCCCATACCGCGGGCTTTTATGATTCGGCTCACTTGAGTCGGACCTGCAAGGAAATGCTGGGTTTTCCGCCGTCGTTTCTGACCGGCCGGGAAGTCGAATTGATTCTTTGCTCCAGTTTCGCCTACGAAGGCGACGATCGCATCAGCGGGGACGCGGGCGGATTCTGAACCTTAGTCCAGCACGCAGATAACGTTTTCGCGGTGTTCCAGAGCGGCTCGGTATATATCGCGCATGTCCGCGAATTCTTCCCAGATACTCTCCAGATAGGATTCATGATCCGTGCGCCGCGCCTTGTAGACGCCGGCTTCGTACATGCGAGCGGGAGCATAATGTTCGCGCATTGCGTCCAATGTGATCCCGTTCAGGTAGCCTACCAGG
>CAZGYS010000503.1:0-5177 GCA_964530305.1 uncultured Leptospiraceae bacterium | reverse complement strand
CTGATCGTAGAGAGGCACCGTTTCCATGCCCCAGAGCTTACGATACGCATGCAGGATTCCGCGATGGTGGATTTCATGTTCGGGAGCAAGCATGAGCCATCGACGCAGGACCATGGCCCTGCCCGTGGGGCCGGTAATTTCGGCGTCGAGCTCCTCGTCCGTAAGCGCCTGCCACCAGCTCGAATTCTCCGCGCGGACCAGCGCCATGTAGGCCAGCGCCCGGGGCATGCTTTCGTCGTCCGGAACTTCGTCGGGGTAGTCGTCTACTTTCGCGGGCTTCCCATGGTTGGAAAGCGCTATCCCCCAGAGCGCTTTTTCCGTCGCGGCGATGTGATGAATTACATGAGCAGGAGACATACTTCCGGCCTCAAGACGCCAATTGTGACGGTCGGGCGGAATCTCCTCAATGAGAGCCAGGGTTCGCTTGCGAACGCCCTTCATATAAGAAGCGTAGGTCTTTCCGGATCTGATTTCCAGGGGACTAACCTCGATTTACTTGATAATCTCTCCATTATCGCGTACGACGAAGTGAATCGCGTCCTTCGCGGTGGGCAGGATTACGGCATGAACTTTTTCCCCCGCCGTGACCTTGTTGTAGAGCGATTCGGCAACGAGGCGTTCTCGTTTGCCGTTGTAGGCCGTTGTAGGCTCCGCGGCTCCCTTCGAACCCAGCTTACGCGATTCATCAATACTAATTTCAATAAAGTAAGTCGTCACGGGCAGGATTTGTCCGCGGCTGTCCTTGCGCGTGCTCTTGCGAGAGAATTTCTTTTCAATAATTCCCCGTTCGTATCGCGCGAGGCGGTGCTTGGCTCGGTAGTAGTTTCCGGCGGTCATGTAGGCGATGAACAGCGTGATGCCGATGAGCACGAAACCCGCGGCTTTAAATTTCGCCGGAGACCAGATGATCAGCGCCAGCCCGCCCAGAAAAACCACCAGCAGCAGGATGAGCACCGCCGGGGGCGGCGGGGCGGCGAATTTCGCCAGGGTCGGCGCGATTTCCGCCGCGTGAATTTTCGCCCAATCGATCATATTCCGCAGGCTGTGCCATGCCGCGGAGCCGTCAAGGCATTCCATGGGGCCGAGAATCGCGGCTTGTCAGCAGGGGGCGCATGGCCAGTAGACCGATGACGGGCCCCGGCACCAGCAATAGAAAAATGTATTTCTCCCCCAGGCCGGCCATGAGGTAATCGGCCGTTTGAATGCCGACCACGGTCAGGGCGAAACCCAGGCAGACCGTGATGGTAAGGGCCGTGCCCATGAGTTCGGGCGGGGCCGTTCGCGCCGTAAGGGTGGAGAATTGGGGTGAATCGCCCACGACGAAAACACCCCAGAGGATCAGAAAGGCGATGTAGATGCCCGGGGGCGCGTCGAAGAACAAGGGCGATGCCAGGCAGCACAGTCCCGACAGGGCCAACTGGATGCAGGCGACGCGAGCACTGCCCAGGCGAAACGAGAGGACTCCGCCCAGCACGCAGCCCGCGAAACCCGCCGCGATGACCGAGAACGAGACCGCGGATACGGTAGTGGGCGAAAGGTTTTTCGCGGAGGCGGCGAAGACCATGGGCAAAAAAGCCCAGAAAGTGTACAGCTCCCACATGTGTCCGAAATAACCCAGGGCCGCCGCGCGAAAGGGCCGTTCACGAAATATCCGAATCAACGCGGGGCCGCGGGAATGCGCGCGCGCGGCCGGGGGATTCGCGCCCGCGCTCCGTGTCGGGGCGGCGGGAGGAGCTTCCGGGACCAGTAAAATCGCCAGGCCACCGGCCGCGGATATGATGGAGATGCCCGCGATGACGGTGGTCCATTGAGCGAAACCGCCCACGGCCTTGAGCAGGTGGGGCAGGGCGGTCCCGAGCACCAGCGCGCCGACGAGCCAGCCGATGGCCCGGCCCAGGTCCCGGCGAAACCAGCCCGCGGCGATTTTCATTCCCACCGGATAGATGCCGGCCAGAAAAAAGCCCGTAAGAAAGCGCCAACCCAGAAGCGAAACCAGATCCCGGGCTTGAATGATCAACATGAGATTACAGAGGGAACCCAGCAAGGCGCAGACCAGGAAGAGTAGACGCGGCGAAACGCGATCGGCCAGGGTCAACAGCGCGAAAAGCAGGGTCCCGAAAATAAAACCCAGTTGAACGGCGGAGGTCATGTAGCCCAGGGCGGACGCATCCAGATTCCAGGCCTGGCGAAGGTCACCGAGAATCGCGTTGGCGGCAAACCAGAGCGAAGTGCTCGCGAACTGCGAAAGAACGATGACGGGAAGAATGAACCAGGGACGGCGCTCGGACATGCGAAGAGCAACCTGACCGGACCCGGCGAGCGGGTCAAGGAGTGAAAATTACAGAAAATATCTTTTTGGTCCAAGAAGCCGCCAATCATCTATGAGCAACGGCTTACCGCCGCGTTCCATTTGCTCGTAATCTCGTTGCGCGCGATAAACATCACGATGCTCTTTCGCAATGGCGGACCCTATGGAGCACAAAATTCGCAGGGTCGCTTTTTCGCCGATGGACCCTTTGATGGTCTCAAGATCCCGAAGAAAATCATCGTTTTCGAGAACGAAGGTATACCGTGAGAATTTGCTTTTCTTATTCTTTTGAAAAACGTCCAACGGGACCCGGAATATTTCAGCCAGGGTCAATAAGGTTTGTACGGTCACGCGGCTATAGCCGTTTTCTATGGAGGATACGGAGGCGCAACCCTCACCGTCCGCTTCGAAGACCATTTCACGCAATCGCTCTTGCGATATCCCCATGTGGTCTCGCAGTTCGGCGATCTTGCTCGTGAGAAACAGCAACTCCTCCGATTGTTTTCGCGAGCCGGCCATGCGTGGGAGTATGACCGGTGCCGAAAAACTCGCAAGGAAAACCTCGTGGGTGGCTTCCAGTGAAACAGCTTTTTCAATGAAAAACATTAGTGTCACTAATATTCTTCATTGAAAAATTAATATAATTACAATTCGGTATTTTTTCGGTAAAAATAATACACGCGCGAGGCCACGCGAAGAACCAGCCCACGTCTCTACGTATTGCATTCCACTCCCATACTTTCCGCGGCCCCGAATCAACCCGCTTCGAAATCCAGCTTACATTCCTCGAGGGCCTGGTAGAAGCGTCCGGCCAGCAACAGATCCTTCAGACGACGGATGCGCGCGAAGTAGACTTCGGTGTGCTCCTGGAAGGCTTCGCCCAGGTGCTCTCTTTCCATGCGCGAAATGCGTCCGTCGAAGGCGGCGGCCACGGCCAGTAAATCCAGAATGAAGAACTTTTCTTCTTCGCGTACTGCTTGCAGCGTTTCCAGGAAGGTATCCCATTGATCCAGGTGTTCGCCGCCGTCGTAGTGGAATACCTCCGAAAGGCGCACCAGCAGGATCATCATGTTGGGATGGTAGTTTTGCGTCAGCACGATGGAGTTGCCCACGGCTTGCAGGCAACCCAGGCGCGCCCGGGGCGAAAGTACGGCGAGTTTCTCCTCGGTGATGTACTCTTGCGTCAGGCGCCGGGCCAGCAGGTTACCGAATAATCGCAAGCGGGCTTCCCGCGCTACCTTGCGAATGACCAGGGCGTTCCACAGACCGGTAATGGGGACGGCGATATAGGCCGCGCTTACGCGAAAGACGCTCTTGCCCACGACGCGCCGCAGGAAGAGTTTGGCCACGACATTGCTCAACATGATTTTCGCCTTGTAGAGCAGGCCGATGAGAACCATTTTCCTTTTGGAAACATTGCGCAGGGGATCGATGCCGAAAACCGTCATGACCGGGTCGGGGATTTCCAGCGCGGCCCGGGAAAGCAGATTGGGGATCAGGGCGCCGGGAGCGTCCGCTTGTTCCTCCAGGCGACTGTGGCCGGTGATGCGCGAAATGAAATACACCGTGCGCATGGCCACCCAGAAGAGCACCGCGAATTCAATGAGCGTTAAGACCGCCGTGACGCCGGCCACCCAGCCATACTTGATGATGCAGGGTTTACTCCAAAATACGTCGCAGGAATTCTCGGGAAAGTACTCCTCCGTAAAGACGGAGCCGCCCGCGGAAATGCCGCCGATCAAAAAGGCGATGATGATCCCCCGAATGGTGACCCAGCGGACGGAACGAACCATTTCCTCGTCCGTGGCGGCCATGGTGTAGCGCGCGCCCTGTTCGTGTTCGCGCTTTGCCAGGGCATGAAAGTAGCGCAGGCCGAGATTTTCAAACCAGCCGGGTTTTTCGTCCGGCAGGACGGCGGGTCCGCCGCCGCTTTGCGCGGATTTTTGCTTATCGGGTTCCATTACCGGGACAGATTATCCCCCGGAAGCACGGGGTCAACGGGAACTGAATGCCTGAAAACTAGAGTTGCAGCCCGCGAAAGCGCTCATCCAGGGAATCCATGCTTTCCAATTGCCCCAGGGTGTCCTGGGCGTCCTGCTGTTTGCCCAGTTTCTGGTAGACCTTGACCAGATTGTAAAGGGCCGAGGGGTTATTGTTGCGCAGGGACAGGGACATCTTGAGTTCCCGTTCGGCCTGATGATAGGAACCCAGGTAATAGAGACAGAAGGCGCGGATGATGTAGGCCTTGTGGTCATAGGGTTTCAGTGCCTTGAACTGGGACAGAATCTTGATGGCTTCATCGTACTGCTTATCCAGCGCCAGGTACTTACCCAGCATGTAGAGGGCGTCCGGTTCGCGCGCGAAGATCATCATGGCTTCGCGTAGTTTGTCGATGGCGGCGCGCAGGGAACCCTCCGCATAGAACTGCCTGGCTTCGTTCAGCATTTCATGGAACTCGGTTTTGTGAGCGCTGACCATCATGCCCACCAGGGTCAGGTCGTCGTGTACTTCCGTGCCCAGAACGAAATCGCGATAGCGACTCATGATGTGCTGGCAGGACGCCTCCAGATCCATCATGCGCGTTTCCAGGATGGCCTCAAGAATGCGCTGTTCGCCGAACTGTTCTTCGCCGGGGTTCTGTCCTTCCGCCAGGCCGTCCGTGAAGATGAAAAGTTTATCTCCCGGTTCCAATTGCATTTCGTAATTGGAGAGAAACTTACCGGCGTCGGGAAACATACCCAGCAGGGTTCCCGTGCCCTGCAGCTTTTCGACTTCTCCCGTGCGGGCGCGATACAGCATGGGCAGGGGCATGCCGGCGACGCTGTAGGTCAGGTTAAAGTTCGTGTCGATGATCATGTAGAAGGCGGTG